>JADHUX010000001.1 GCA_016784285.1 Parcubacteria group bacterium | reverse complement strand
CTCTCCGGGAGGTTCAGTCACTGCAACTCTCGCAATGTTGGACACTATGAACCATATAAAGCCAGATGTAGCTACTGTATGTGTAGGACTTGCTGCTTCAGGTGGTGCAGTGCTACTTTCTGCAGGTAAGAAAGGTAAAAGACATATACTACCAAACGCTGAAGTAATGATTCACCAGCCATGGGGCGGAGCGCAAGGTCAAGCTACTGACATAGAGATCACAGCAAAGCATATCTTAAGTACTCGCGATAAGCTAAACAAGATTTTGTCTAAGAATACAGGTAAAACTCTTAAAGAAATAGAAAAAGACGTAGAAAGAGACTTCTACATGAGCTCAGAGGACGCTAAGAAGTACGGTATCGTAGATGAGATTTTGAAATAAAAGACGGTGAAAAAAACGCAAAAATACCTCGTTTCTGTAAGAAACGAGGTATTTTTGCGTTTTTAGTGAAATCGTGGTAAAGTAATAAACGTACAATTATTTAAAAAATTAAACTTGAAACTTTGTTAGTTACCAGATTTATGCAGTATTTTCAGAAAGAATTAAAATTATCGTTAAACAATCTTAAATATAGTCATAAGAATCCATTAGGGTGTTTTTGTGCGAGCAATTAAATCGCGACTAGCGGGGCTTCCGCTTATATGTCATTAAAAATAGTATTAGTACTGCTATCTCTCGCAGCAGTAATCGGAATCGCTTTCGGTTATTTCTTGCGATGGATAATTTCTTTAGGGAAGAAAGGTTCTATGGAGCTGGAGATCAAGCAAATGATGCTTGAAGCAAAAGAAGATTCAAAAAGGATCACAGCTAGCGCCGAACAGAAAGCCAAAGAGACGATGCAGGAACTTAAAGTAGAGTTAAAAGAGAAAAGTGAACAAGCACAGAAGAATGAAGACCGACTTATCAAAAAGGAGGAGTTTTTAGATAAACGACAAGTTGATATTGATAAGGAGGTAGAAAATATAAAGAAAAAAATAGAAGACGTAAGGTCTGTAAAGGAGCGAGTAGACGAAATGGACAAAGTAAAACACGAAGAACTTGAAAAGATTTCAAAACTTACAACAGAACAAGCAAAAGAAGAACTTCTTAGTATGGCAGAAAAGGAATACGAAGCAGATATCCTTACACGAATCCAAAAAGTAGAAGTAGCAGGTAAAGAAGTACTAGAAAAGAAAGCAAAAGAAATACTTACGTCTGCAATACACAGACTTGGCAATGCCGTACCTGCTGATGTCATGTCTACAAACGTAAGTTTGCCGTCTGATGAGATAAAAGGAAAGATAATCGGTAAGGAAGGAAGAAACATTAAAGCGTTTGAGAAAGCTACAGGAGTGGACGTGATTATTGACGACACACCAGGGGCTATAACTATATCTTCATTTGATCCTGTAAGGCGTCAGGTAGCTCGTGTAGCGCTTGAAACCTTGATAATAGACGGTAGGATACAACCAGCAAAGATAGAGGAAGTAGTAGAGAAAGCAAAAGAAGACGTAAATAAAATAATAAAAGAAAAGGGCGAGCAAGCTGTGTTTGAGGTGGGTGTGCTTGGGCTTGATCCACGGATCATATCTATATTAGGTAGACTATTCTTCCGTACGAGCTATGGGCAGAATGTTTTGCAACACTCAATAGAGATGGCGCACATAGCAGGTATGCTTGCAGAAGAACTTGGTGCTGATGTAGCTGTAGCTAAAGCTGGTGCACTACTTCACGACCTTGGTAAAGCAGTAGACCATGAAGTACAAGGTACGCATGTAGAGATCGGACGAAGGATCTTGCAAAAGTTTGGTGCAAATGAAGAAATAACAAAAGCAATGCAGTCGCACCATGAAGAGTATCCGTACGAGACTACTGAGTCAGTGATCGTACAAGTTGCAGACTCTATCTCAGGTGGACGACCTGGCGCACGACGTGATTCTGTAGAGAATTATCTGAAACGACTCGAAGAACTTGAAGCAATAGCAAACACACACAAAGGTGTAGAGAAGTCTTATGCGATTCAAGCGGGTCGTGAGGTACGTGTGTTTGTAACACCAGAAAAAGTAACAGACTTAGAAGCAAAAAACATGGCAAAAGACATCGCACATAAGATAGAGGAAGATCTTAAGTACCCAGGAGAAATAAAAGTGAATGTAATCCGTGAATCTAGAAGTGTAGAATACGCGAGATAGGGTTTATGCGGGAAAAGGTCTTTCCTCGATGAAGAAGATACGAAACTCCTTCTTCATAGGTCGTCCTTGAGGAGTATAAATGAGTTTTCCACACATATTTACTAGGGTATTGCTTAAATAGTGGCTTACTATATAATTATCTAGTAAGTAATAAAACGGTCGAGTTTAGAAGTACATAAATTCACACCATTACATAATATGAATAAAGCAACAATTGCAGAGAAAGTTCATGAAATGCTTGGAGGTACAAAGGTTCAAGCAGAAAAAGCAGTAGATATGGTAGTTGATTCTATCGTAGAAGGCCTAAAAGGCGGTGAAGAGGTTTCACTAGCAGGTCTTGGGATATTCTCAACAAAAATGCGAGCAGCTCGCCAAGGGCGAAACCCTCGCACAGGAGAAAGCATTCAGATTCAAGCAATGCGAATTCCTAAGTTTAGAGCAGCAAAAGCTCTAAAGGACGCAGTAAAATAAACGCGGAAAAAGGTCGTTCCTCGAGGAGGAGTGAAGCGACGGGAGAGGTGCGACCTTAAGGAGTGTTATTTTTTTCTAGAAGAAACAACAAAACCCGCAAAGCTTTGCTTTGCGGGTTTTGTTGTTTGTTTATATTTAAATAAAAAAACAGCCAACTTTTTTAAGGTTGGCTGCTGTGCTGTTAGGGTTTTGTCCTTAGGTCGCGCGCATGTATCGTGTAATATACCTCACTTACCGTATAATCTAGATAATTCGGGAATCGATTATCCTTCTCGTCTTGCTTGGTCCCTAAAACAAGTAAGACTTTCAGTGAGGATCACTAAACACTGCCTAAGGTAGATAATATAGGATTTGATGAATTGTGTCAATAACTGTGAAAAAAATAAAAAGTCTGCTATTATACGTAAATTGCGGGTGTAGTTTAGTGGTAGAATGACTGCCTTCCAAGCAGTAGACGGGGGTTCGATTCCCCCTACCCGCACAGACAAAAAAACAAACCCCATCGCAAAGCGATGGGGTTTGTTGCTGACTATGCAGCTGCTTCTTCTGTATTCTCTTCTGCACCTTCTGTTGCAGGAGTTTCAGGAGTAGCTTCAGGAGCTGTATTTTCTGCTCCTTCTACGTTCATGTTTTCTTCCATGTTTTTTTATTTAAAGCCTAAACGTGCCTCTAGAGGTCTATTTAAACTTGCTTAATAAATAAATAAAAACTCAGGAAAACCCTAAGCTTCTATACCTTATAGTATACACGAATGAAAATATTTGTCAACCCGTACAATGGTTATATAAGGTGGTCAGCCTATGTAAATAAAGTGCTATAATATAGATAATATTATGAAGTCAGTCTTGTATATCATTTTTATACTAATTATTGTAGTGTTTTTTGCACTGGTTTCTTATGAGCCGAACGAAGTAACACCTCAAGTGCAAGATACAGAGTTGCAGGCAGTACAGGTTCTGGAGGAAGAGGTGACCATCATGTCAGAAATTACAGAATCACAGCTAGTGGAAGAAAAACAAGAAATAGTAATGGTAGAAGAAGAGGCTGAAGTGGTTGTAGAGCAGACAGCTCCTGTCAAACCTGTACCAGAGGTGGCGGAAGAGCCTGCTCAGGAAGTTGTCGTAGAGGAAGTTCCTCAGATATCGTTCACAACAATAAACGAAGTTACTAGAGAGGCACTCGTAAATATATTTTGTACTACGAAGAGTGGCGGTTTGTTCAAACCAGTGACAGGAAGTGGGGTCGTCATAGACGAACGAGGAATCATCCTTACCAATGCGCACGTTGCTCAGTACTTTTTAATCGAAGATTATGTAACAGAAGATTTTATTAATTGTGTTATAAGAACAGGCTCTCCTGCTAAACCTCTTTATACTGCAAAACCACTTTTCATATCTCCGTCTTGGATTAAGGCAAATGCAAACGGTATTATACAGCAAGAACCTAAAGGCACAGGTGAGGACGACTACGCACTACTTCTTATAACAGGTCGAACTGATCCAACTAAAACTATCCCAGACAAGTTTTCGTTTATTAAACCTTTCTACGACAGTGGTAGTATCACTAAAGGAGACAATGTACTGCTTGCAGGGTATCCGGCAGGATTCCTAAGCGGTATCGCTATTTCTAAAAGTTTGTATATAAGTTCTAGTGTGACACAAGTGATGGAAGTATTTACATTTAAGGAAGGAACTTTAGATCTGTTTTCAATAGGTGGATCTGTCGTAGCACAACAAGGTTCGTCAGGAGGGGCTGTAGTAAACGATAGAAACGAGCTAACAGGGATCATAGTAACGAGTTCTGTAGCAGAGACCACAGGAGAGCGTGACCTAAGAGCTATCGCTATAGGCCATATAAACAGAAGCTTTGTAAAGGACACAGGGTTTAACTTACAGGCTTTGTTCAGTAGTGACGTCTCAGCTCAAGCAGATATATTTAATGAAAGCTTAGCACCCGCTCTTACTCAGTTATTAGAGAATGAATTAAATAAGAGATAAAAAGATCGCGGGAAAAGGTCGTTCCTCGTGATAGACGATGAAGAAGTTACGAAACTCCTTCTTCATTGAGGAGAGATATTTTACTTCGTTACAAATAGTTTTTGAGTTGGGTAAGCAAACTCAATACCTTCTTCTTCAAATACTTCTAAGAGTTTTAGGTTGAACTCTTCTTGCGCATCCATAAATGTATTGTAGTCCCCTGTTGTTATGTTGTAGACAACTTCAAAGTTAAGTGAGAAGTCTCCAAGTTGTTTAAAATGTATTCTACTAAATTCTGTGTTTTCTAATTTATTGAAAATATTTTTTACAAGTTGCTTTATATTTTTTATTTTTTCAATCGGAGTTTCATAAAGTATTCCAAAAGAAGAAACGACTCTCCTCTTCTCCATCTTCTTAAAGTTTTGTATTCTCGCACTTGTAAGTTCATTGTTTGAGATCACGATCTCCTCTCCTTGGAGTGCTCTTATACGAGTTGTCTTGATTCCGATCTTCTCCACTGTTCCGCTGTGGCTTCCAGTTACTATGAAGTCTCCTATTGCAAATGGTTTGTCAAAGTAGATCGCAAATGAGCTAAACAGATCAGAGAGTATGTTTTGAAGTGCGAACGCAATAGCAATACCACCAATACCAAGCCCCGCAATGAGTGATGTCACGTCCACACCAAGGTTAGAAAGTATAAGAAGTAGACCTATTGCCCATAGCAATACTTTTGAGATCAGACTTATGTAGTTTATAGCTGACTTTGCTCCAGCATCGTCTTCTTTAGCAAATCTTTTCTTTAAAATATAGTTTATAAGTATCTGTATTCCTGCAATAACTTGGTATACAACCCATACTACTAAGATACCAGTGATAATCTTCATTGTAAGCTCATTTAAGGCTAGGAACTTCATTGCAAAGTAAAATGCCAAAAACCAATAGAAAGGTGGCTTAAAGCTCTTTGTAATGCTTATAAGGGTGTCATCTATGTCTGTCTTAGTCTTTTCCGCAAGCTTCCCTAGTCTTTTGAGGACTATATATTGGGCTATTTTGAAAACTACTACTAATACGATGAAAATCCCTAAAGCTTTAGCGTACTGAAGGGTTGAATTGCCTAGGAATTCTGCACTTAAATTGATATTTGATATTAAATTAGTCATATTTATGTAATTATTGACATATTCTATAATATATTGCTTTGTATTGCAAATATACTATTTATCCACAAAAATATTGACAGTACATTAAAGATCGTGATATGGTAGGAACTTCGTTGTCTTTAAAGTTTCATATTGCATAAGCCTGCCACGGCTAATTTACTCATTTTTTATGACATTTTGCATAACAGGAGGAGTTGTTTATGGATTCAAGTTCGAAGAATAAGAAAACAAATTTATTAATTGTAGGCGTTCCAGAGGGTATTGGAGATCAGATCAACAATCTTTTAGATGGTATTAATACATCATCTGTCTTCAAGGGTTCTGTAGCGGAGGCTGTTAAAACAATAGATATTGATGACGACAAAGAAATCAACGGTCTATTGCTTAATATCAAAAATTTCCCGACAGCCGAGAAGCGCGCTAAGCAGAAAGGTTCAGATGTTTTTGGTTTTATTTCAGCTGCTACCGGTTTGATAGAGGATGCTCTAAACAAAGAGGTTCCTATCATTCTAACTAGCGCTCCAGACAATTGTGTATCTAATATGATCACTGATGTGATGATTGGGTATCAGGATGTCGACCAAAACATAACAATAGCCAAACTTAGTGACGTTGACACTGTAGAAGGGCTAAAAACCACTCTCATTAAGAGTGCTGAAGCAACTTCTTTTGAGGATAAAACCTGGAACCTTGAGTCTATCAAAGATGAAGAAACTTCATCTGTTGCAAAAGAAGAAAATAGTTGTTGCTAATGATTGAATATTATTGGCAATAAACAAAAGTATCAACTTTAGAGCTGTGGCGGCTTATGTAATGTAGTACACAAAACCTTTATTTTAATAAATAAGGGTTTTTATTTTATTTGAGTTAAAGTGATAAATTGTGTAGTATTAGTAAGTTACGGGGTGTAGCATAGTGGTAGTGTACTCGGTTTGGGACCGAGCGGCCCGAGTTCGATTCTCGGCTCCCCGAAAAATTAAATGGGATTTGATTTTTCGCAACAAAAAGACATGTTTCATAAGAAACATGTCTTTTTGTTTATATAACCACATCTTCTAAAAAGTCTATCTTCGCTTTTTTATTAGTCATATCTAGATATACAGCAATAGCGTCAAACTGCCATTCCAGGTCATCATTCCCCTTTTCAAGTAGATATGTTTGTATAGTTCTAGACAAACGCTTAAGTTTCCACGGATGTATATTATCTTCCGGTCTATAGCTATCTGTTTCATATGTAACATTACTTAATGTTCTACACGAAACCCCAGTATCAGATTTTTCTGCGGAAAAATCTTTACGGGGCACGCAGTTTAGCTTAGTTGAAACTGTCTTTACTTCAATGAAGTGCAAGATGTTATTTTTTTTAGCAATAATATCTATTTCTCCCCACTTTTTCCAATAATTTCTCTCAATTATCTCAAAATTATGTTTCATAAGAAACCTACAAGCTACATTTTCACCAATTTCTCCCACTTTTTGTTTATTCGTCTTAGAACCCATGATTTATTCTAGTATATGTTACATGTGTAACCCAGTAGAAGAGTAATTACTGAATGTTTCACGTGAAACCTGTTTAAATATACAATCTGTGTCTATTGTATGACCTTTTGACTTCAAATAATCTTATTTTAAGCCATTTTTAACTAAAAAGACGTATTAATTAACTATTGGTCAATATTGTCTCTTATACACATATCCCCAGTATTATCCACAGTTATACACAGGATAGTGTTGTTTTTAGCTAAACATATAAGACTTAAAGTACAAATCATTAAGGACTTTTTACACGCTTTGTTGGTGCGGGCAGGGAGAATCGAACTCCCATTGTCTGATTGGCAACCAGATGTTCTACCATTAAACTATGCCCGCAAATTATTAAATTTTGTAATATTCTTTACTAACTATCTCTTTTGATAAGAGTTTAAGCCATATAAGAAGTTTCCGTTTCGTATATGTGCTAGTGAATACGGTATTACATACACCGTATTGTAATCTTTTTGTCTTATGTTTGCCAGTAATAAAGATACTTTTATTAAAACTATTCTCTGGTATAAGCGCATTTTTTGACCAATATTCTTTGCATACTATGTCGTTAAGATCTGGATATAGCAATAAAGATGATTTTATTCTATTCTTTGGTGCATTGCATATCTTTATTAGAAAATCTACAAATAATTTTATCATAACTGGGTCTGTATTGGAAACACGTATATTATGTTTTGTTACTCTATCTCCTTCGCCCCAATAAATCATAATACCAGCTATAAATAATGGATGATACTTCAACCCTTCAAATTCTTTAATAGCTTCTATTTCAGCCTCTTTGTACAGCTTTTTTAAATGTTCACCGCGTATATTGTTTAGACTTTGAATTCGTACAGAATTCTCTTTTTTTGCTACTTCAGTTAAAGATTTTTTAATATTTTGTGACCATTTGTGTGGACTTAACCATTCAGAAAGAGTGCTCACAGGTATTCCGAGTTCTTCCTTTATCTGTTTGTAACTTCTGCCTGATTTTCTAAGAAATAAAGCTTTTTCTTTGTCTTTTCTCATACTATATTTAGTATAAGACGGTAGTCCGATATATACAATTAAATAACTGTGGATAAGTTTGTGCGTAAAATGTGCGCCCGGCAGGACTTGAACCCACAACCCCTTCGTCCGAAGCGAAGTGCTCTATCCAATTGAGCTACGGGCGCATATTAAGATATTATATAGTATTTAATGGTAAAAACATAGAATTTATAATAAAATAGAACTAATGTCAAAAACTAATAAATTTAATATACCAAAAGAGGTTTCATGTGTAACAGAGACACTAGAAAACGCTGGTTTTGAGGCATATATTGTTGGTGGCTGTGTTAGAGACTTGCTAATAGGGAAGGCTCCTAAAGACTGGGATATAACTACAAATGCAAAGCCAGAAGAAATAGAAAAACTGTTTGATAACACTTATTATAACAATGATTACGGTACAGTAGGTGTAGTAAACGAAGAAACACAGGATGAAACACTTAAGGTGGTAGAAGTAACTCCGTATAGACTAGAGTCAGAATACACAGATTCTAGAAGACCTGACTCTGTAGAGTTTAGTGACTCTATAGAGCACGACCTTAAAAGACGTGACTTCACAATTAATGCTATCGCATATAATGAGAGTAAAGGACAGATTGTTGATTTACATGAAGGTCAAAAAGACATAGAAGATAAGACTATAAGAGCAATAGGGGACCCAGATGTCCGTTTTAGTGAAGATGCTCTTAGGATATTGCGTGCAATAAGGATTTCAGCAGAACTTGGCTTTAAAATAGAAGAAAAGACTAAAAAAGCTATTGAAAAAGACGCTAAAATGTTAGAAAAGATCGCAAAAGAACGAATAAAAGACGAATTTATAAGGATAATTATGTCAGATAGACCTATGGAAGCTCTAGAATTAGCCCATGAAATGGGTGTTTTACGGTTTGTTATACCTGAACTTGAGGAAGGTATCGACAAACAACAGAATCAGGCACATGCCTTTACTGTGTGGGAGCATAATCTACGTTCTGTTAAACACTCAGCAGAGAAAAATTATCCATTTGAGATAAGGTTAGCTTCTTTATTTCATGACATAGGTAAACCAGCAACAAGTAGGTGGTCTGATGACAAAAAAGACTGGACTTTTCATGGGCATGACGTAGTTGGTGGGCGAATGACTAAGAAAATACTAGAAAGACTAAAGTTCCCCAAGAAACAAATAGATCAAATAACAAAACTTGTTCGTTGGCACCTATTTTTCTCTGATCCAGACCAAATAACACTCTCTGCTGTAAGAAGAATGATAAGTAATGTAGGTGAAGAGAACATATGGCACCTTATGGATGTACGAGAATGTGACAGAATAGGGATGGGAAGACCAAAAGCTAATCCATATCGTCTTAGAAAGTACAAATCAATGATAGAAGAGGCTCTGAGAGACCCAGTATCTGTCGCAATGCTTAAGATTGACGGTGCGAGGATAATGGAGGTTACACATGAAACACCAGGACCTAAAATAGGCTTTATACTCCATGCGCTCTTAGAAGAGGTTCTTGATGATCCAAAGCTAAATACTAGTGAATACCTTGAAGAGACAGCAAAAAAGCTTATAAAATTAAGTGAAACAGAGCTTAAAAAGCTCGGAGATAAAGGTAAACTAAAAAAAGACGAAGTAGAAGAGAAAGAAATAGAAGGTTTGAGAGGGAAACACTGGGTTAAGTAATATTTAAGGCAAAAAAAATCGCCGTAGCGATCATATTGGGAGAAAAGGATCGAAGGCGATTTATAGGGTATTTATAACTCGGGGAAAAGTTATAAAAGAGAAAAAAAGTCTAGTTTGTAATTTAATATATATGCATGTATCAATATCTTTTTTTGCAAAATGTGTAAGTAAGTTGTGGATATATATACTTACAAACATATAAAATTCAAACTATTAAAATGTTGAAAGAACAGCGTCGGGTCTGATTTAATAATACTCCTTCTAAAAGACATGTAAAGGACATAACTGTGGATAACTTAGTAAGGTGTCTCTTAAGTAATTAATTTATGTAAAAAATGTCTAATATAGCTTTATACCAGTAGGTGCGTGGTCAGAGCCATATATGTCTGTGAGGATAAACGCATCTTTTAAATCCTTTTGTAAGTCAGAGCTTATAAAGAAATAGTCCAAGCGCCAGCCTACGTTGCGGTCTCGAGCTCTTGTCTTCATGTCCCAATAACTATACATATCTTTTTTGTTAGGATTTAGGTGTCGGAATGTATCTATGTATCCGTGGCGCATCACTTCGTCTATCCACTCGCGCTCTATCGGGAGGAAGCCGGTGTTGTCTTCGTTAGCTTTTGGTCGGGCTAGGTCTATTTCTTCGTGTGCTGTGTTTACATCACCACAGAAGATTATTTTATGTCCGCTCTTCTTGATCTCGTCAATGTATTCTAAAAACGCATCATAAAATTCTAATTTATACTTTAGTCTCTCTGGACCTTGCCCACCGTTAGGGAAGTAGCCAGTCATAAGCACAAAGTCTTTAAAATATAGAGTTACAAGACGCCCTTCTTGGTCAAGTTCTTCTATACCCATACCGTAAACTACCTTTTCTGGCTTGATCTTAGTATATATAGCTACTCCACTATAGCCTTTTCTGGTTTTAGAGTAGTCAAAGTAAGAAGAGTATCCGTTTATGTTTTTGAGTTCGTCTGAGAGTTGGTCTGGGTGAGCTTTAGTCTCTTGTACACAAAAGATGTCTGGATTTTCTGCTAGGAAATCTTTCCAGTTTTCTTTTTTGTGCATTGCACGAATGCCATTTACGTTCCAAGATAGTATTTTCATATTTTATTTTTTACGTTTTTTTCCATGAAATGTTTTGTGTATATCACGGAGGTGTTTGTCTGTCACGTGTGTATAAACTTGAGTAGTTGCTATGTTTGCATGCCCGAGGAGCGCTTGTACAGAACGAAGGTCAGCGCCGTTTTGGAGTAAGTCGGTGGCAAAGCTGTGGCGGACGACATGTGGAGTAACTTTTTTAGAGATACCTGCTTTTATCGCATAGTGTTTTACGATCCGCTCCACAGAGCGAGAAGAAAGTCGTAAAGATTTTGCATTTACAGCATTCTTACCAAACTGTACGAACATAGCTTCGTCCATGTCTTTTCTTTTGTCTAGATATTGTCTGATAGCTTCTTTGGCAGTACTTGAAATAAACACTACTCGTATCTTCTCTCCTTTTCCTCGTACTGAGAACTCGTCTCGCTTCAAATCAATGTCATTGTTAAGTGAACATAGCTCTGACACACGGAGACCCGTAGAGAAAAGTAGTTCAAGTATCGCTTTGTCTCGTAGACTTTTAACATCAGTACCATCAGGAGCTAACATAAGTCTTTCTAGGTCATCTGCTGAGATAAGATCTATATCCCGGTCGCCAACTTTCGCTAGCTCTATCCGCTCAGGGGAAAGGGAGTCTATTTCACGGCGACGTAAGAACTTTAGGAATGCACGGAGGGCTATGAGGTAGTAGTTCTGAGTCTTTTTCTTTAGTGTGTCATTGACACCTTCTGTGACAGCCCCACTTTCTTGTCTGTTAAGCCATAGGCGGAATTTGCGTACTACATCGTCACTTATGTTTTGAGGCTTCTTTATTTCTGTAAATTCAATAAAGCGGGAGAGATATCGGTCATAGTTTTGAATGGTTTTTAGGCTTCTACCTTTCTCAATTTCAAGGTATTCTAGAAATTCTCGTTTTAACTGTTCAATATTTTGCGACATATCTATATTGTAGCAGAAAAGCTAGAATACTTGCAAAATGTACTGTTTTCTGCTATTATATTGAGGTTATGCTTACAACAAAAAAGAAGGCAAAATCAATAAAAGAGGCGCAAGTTCACGACAAAGACACTGGTTCTCCTGAAGTACAGGTGTCAATTTTGACTAAAAGGATCACTGAACTTACAAAACACCTCAAGAAAAACAATAAAGACAAGCATCCACGCAGAGGTCTTTTAAGTATGGTTGCTACACGTAGAAAGCATTTGAAATATTTAGAGAAAAAAGACAAGAAACGATACGGTATTATTTTAAAGAAACTCGGTCTAAAGAAATAAAAAGCGTATTAATACGCTTTTTATTTTTTATTTCAAAAGGTCTCACCTCTCTCCACTTCGTTCCGCGAGGAAAGACCTTTTTCTACTAAGTTGTTACTTTACATTTTTCATTTTTCATTTTAAACTTTTAATATTATGTCAGTTATAAAACACAAAAATCAGCGCGTTGGTATTTTTATAGATACACAAAACTTATACCATAGTGCTAAAAATTTATATAAAGCAAAAGTAAACTTTGGTAACGTTATAAAAGACGCTCTAGCAGGAAGAGATCTTATCCGTGCTAGTGCATATGTGGTTACTACAGAATCAGGAGAGGAAAACAGCTTCTTTGAAGCATTAGGAAAACTTGGTATTGAAATCAAGAGTAAAGAACTCCAAGTGTTCTTTGGTGGTGCTAAAAAAGCCGACTGGGACGTAGGTATAGCTATAGACGCTGTCTCTATGGCAGCAAAGCTAGACGCAGTAATACTTGCAACGGGCGACGGAGACTTCATACCACTTGTTGAATATCTTAAAATGAAAGAAGGATGTCAGGTAGAAGTAATATCGTTTGGTAAATCGTCTTCAGGTAAACTTAAAGAAGCAGCAGACGACTTCATCGATATGTCTGACAACCCAAGAAGATATTTAATGGGGTATAGAGGTAGATAAGAATATTTAAAAATGCCAGAAGAAAAACCACAACCACAATCAGATAATTCTTCGTCGTTGAAAGTGCTTCGTACATATAAAGACGACCTTGCTCAAGTAATGTCAGAGCAAAACACATCTGTCGTGAGTGCTGCCACAGCTGAAAATGAAAAAAGACTTAAAAAAACTAGTAAGAAAAACACTCCAGAACAAAAAAAGCGCCTTAAAAAGATTGGTATTATTATTTTAAGTACTACGCTTATAGTGCTTGGAGCTGGGTCTGTTCTTTATTTTTATGGTAAGTCTGATTCAGGTGTAGTTACTCCTGAATCAAAAATCTCGTCTATAATTTTTGCAGAAGAAGAAAAAGAGTTTGATATAACAGATTTATCAAGAAGGCAGATATTAAACGAACTAAGTACATTGAACAATGAATCAAGGGTAACCCTAGGAAGTATTGAGAATATTTTTATTACAGAATCTTTCATAGATTCAGAAGGTTTACAGAAAAGATCTCTTGTTGACGCAGAAGACTTTTTGAATGCAATCAATACTGATGCTCCGGCGTCCTTTTTACGTTCACTTAATCCTAGGTTTATGGTCGGTGTCCATGTGTTTGATGGTAATCAACCGTTTATAATACTTCAGACAAGTTTTTATGAAAACGCTTTTGCAGGAATGCTAAAATGGGAAAGATATATAAAAGATGACTTAGCACCACTGTTTGGACCTATAGATGTTACACCGATTGTACGAACAGACGACTCTTCAAAAATAAACACACTCACTTTTGGTGATATCGTTATAAAAAATCAAGACACCAGGGTTTTAAGAAATGAAGATGGAGATATAGTGCTACTCTATTCTTTTATAGATAAAAATACTATCGTCATAACGACAAACCAACACACCTTTGAAGAGGTTTTTATAAGGCATACATCATCTAGATTTAAATAACCAAACAGTGAGGTTGAACCTCGCTGTTGGAGTATTAACTCAACAGGTTGAGTTAATCAGAATTTGCTGATATTATATGTACATTATGGAAACAATAGATATAAAATATTTTAAAGAAAAGTTAGAAACAGAGCTCAAGGTCTTAACTGAAGAGCTTGAAAAGATAGCTAGGATTAACCCTTCAAACCCAAATGACTGGGAGCCTATCCCGCAGAATCTTGACATACAAGAAGCAGATAAAAACGAAAGTTCAGACAGAAGAGCTGCATTTGACCAGAATATTGCTCTAGTTAAAGATCTTGAATTAAGATTTAATAACCTTAAAGAAGCATTACAAAAGATTGAAGATGGTAAGTATGGAATATGTGAAGATACAGGAGAGCAAATACCTGTAGCACGACTCGAAGCAAATCCATCAGCTAAAACTTGCGCAGAACATTTAGGCCCAGAAGAATAGTTGCTCCTCAAGGTCTCACCTCTCTCCACTTTGTTCCGCGAGGAAAGACCTTTTCCCGCGATTTTTGCGTTATACTTATTTAATGAGTATAAAAAACTTTGCAAAAGTTTACAGTGCACAGACAACACTCTTGGCTGCTAAGATTATTGACATTGAAGTTGATCTCTCAAAAGGTTTACATAGTTTTTCTGTGGTAGGACTTCCTGACAAAGCAGTAGAAGAATCTCGCGACAGAGTATCTGCAGCAATAAAGAACTCTGGATTCAAATCTCCTAAAAGTAAGAATCAGAAAGTGGTTATATCACTTGCTCCAGCTGATATTAAAAAAGAAGGTCCAGTATTTGACTTAGGTATAGCACTCGCATACTTACTTTCGTGCGATGAGATAAAGTTTGACCCAGAAGAGAAGCTTTTCTTGGGGGAACTTTCTCTAGATGGGTACCTAAGAAAGATAAATGGTGTACTTCCAATAGTTCTTGAAGCTAAAAAGCAAGGGTTCAAAGAAGTATTCTTGCCAAAAGAAAACGCTGAGGAAGGTGTACTTATAGATGGTATAAAAATATATGGAATCGAAAGTTTAAAAGAGGTGATAGAACATTTGGATGAAAAACAGACAAATAATAAGCTGATAATACAAGCAAAAAAGACAGAGGTTAACAATAAAAAATCAGATTATCTTATTGATTTTAGTGACATCAAAGGTCAAGAAAGAGCCAAGCGTGGACTAGAGATTGCTGCAGCTGGCGGGCATAACATAGCTATGTACGGGCCTCCAGGCACTGGTAAGACCATGCTTGCAAAGGCGTTTTGCCATATCCTTCCTGAGCTTTCATTTGATGATTCTTTAGAGACTACCTCTATACATTCTATTGCAGGTACTTTAAATGAAACACTTATAACTAGTCCGCCATTTAGAACTCCGCATCATACTTCGTCGCATGTAGCGATAGTAGGAGGTGGTGCAGTACCCAAGCCAGGAGAGATAACCCTTGCACATAGAGGCGTGCTCTTCTTAGACGAGTTCCCAGAGTTTGAGAGGAGGGTAGTAGAGGCGCTTCGCCAGCCACTTGAAGATAGGGTTATAAGTATCTCTCGTGCGAAGGGTACCGCGCTTTTCCCAGCGAGTTTTATATTGGTCGCAGCTATGAACCCATGTCCTTGTGGTAACTATGGAAGTACACGTAAATGTATTTGTACACCGATGGCGCTTGAAAGATATCAGAGGAAAATTTCAGGTCCGATAATTGATCGTATAGATATGTGGATCGAGGTTGCAAACATTTCTCATGAAAAGTTGTCAGAGAAAAATAGTGGATACAAAGAAAGTGAAGTAAAAAGAAAAAATATTTTAAAAGCACGTACCATCCAGCAAGAACGTTTTAGTGGCATAAGAAATAGAGTAAAAACAAATAGCGAAATGAATAGTAAAGATTTGTCGCAACTTGTAGAATTAAAAGATGATGTACAGAAAACTTTAAATAATGCTGCACGCACTATGGACCTCTCGCCCCGTGCGTATCATAGAGTTATCAAACTCTCTCGCACCATCGCAGATCTAGATGAGAGCGAACATATAAAGGAAGGTCATGTGCTGGAAGCACTTCAGTACAGACCTAAACAAAATATTTAATAAATATGGTAATCTAATAATAGAATTTAAACTTTTTGTTTAAATATTAAAACGGATTCTTAGCACCACGGATTTCGAAGTGGACGTGAGGGCCTGTAGAGCGACCAGTTGAGCCGATATAGCCGATGACCTGACCTTGGACTACACGCTGACCAGAGTAAACTATGTTTCTTGAGTTGTGAGAATAAAGTGTTTGTGTACCATTATCATGTTTGATAACGATATATTTTCCGTAACCACCATTCCATCCTGAGCTTCTACTTATGATCACATCACCGGCTGCCGCCGCGATGATAGGAGTACCCACTGGTGCTGCATAGTCAACAGCGTTGTAACCATGAAGACCTTGTGAGCGTCTACCAGCTGTAACTGGCTTGATATAGTAACCGCTATATGAAGGAGCAGCTGATCCTCTAACTACATGACCAGCACTTGTGTATGAAGGCATTGCTATCTCTCCGTCTGGAACTACGACAATATCTCCAATAGCGATCGTTGATTCTAGTGTCAGGTCGTTGTACTGAAGTATCTCTTCGTAATCACCACCGTATTTCTTAGTAATGCTTTTAACAGTCTCACCTTTTACTACAGTGTGTCGTACCCCAGTGATAGGAAGGATAACAAGTGTTTGTCCGGGTGTGATAAACGAACCTCTTTTGATGTCGTTTGCCCAGATGATGGTGTTTGTAGACACGTTAAACATCTTTGCGATCTGTGACAGAGAATCACCTTCGCGTACTACATAAATACTAATCTCGTCAGAAGAAGCAGGGCGTTCTTCGATCTCTGCGAGTGTTCCAGACGGACCGATCTCAGAGAGAAGAGCTTCATCGTCTACTATAGTTATACCACCACCACCTTTTGATGGATTAGGGTCTATGTTTAGAGCAGCTCTAAGTACTGGTATTGTTTGTGAATTATGTACGCTCGCAGATACGATTTCTGTATTTTCTGAGACTGAAAATAACCCTTTTACAAAAGAAAATACCCCAGCATGAGCAAGTCCTGGAGTAGAAAGAGCGCCTATTATAAATGCAGAAAATACCACTTTTGTAGCAAAAAGTGTCCAAAATGTTGTATTTTTCACCTGATTCTTAGCGGATTTATGAGAAATATCAGGGTCTTGATTTATAGTTGTGATAAGTCTTATTTTATAGCGACAACACTAGCTTTTCTAGAATATATGGCTCTATTAAGCCATAAAGAAAACGGCTACCGTACGGTATTTACCCACTATACCCGTCTGAAATATAAAGTCAATCATGTTATCCACCATGCCATAAACTATGATATAGTACAGAAATATGCACTTAAAAGGACTTAATTCACAGCAAAAGGAAGCAGTACTACATAAAGATGGTCCGCTTTTGATAATTGCAGGTGCGGGAGCTGGGAAAACTAAAACTATTACTCACAGAATCCTTAATCTGATCAAAACTGGGGAACGACCAGAGAGTATTCTTGCAGTAACATTTACAAACAAAGCTGCAAAAGAGATGAAAGAGAGAGTTAAAGATTTGTTAGACAAAGATAAAGAAATTAATTTTCCGATACATACTAATGCATATCCATATGTTGCTACGTTCCATGCACTTGGTGTAAAAATACTAAAAGAGAATGCAAGGGTGCTAAATACAATAAGACATTTTAAAATTTTTGATAGAAATGATTCTAACAGAGCGATAAAAGACGCACTTAAGAAATTTGATTATGATCCGAAGCAATACCCGCCTAAAAAGATATTAAGTATAATCTCTAAACAAAAAGGAGACGCAGTGTCTCTAAAAATGTACGAAGAAAATGTCGGTAACTCATATTTCCCCAAAATTGTCGCACAAGTCTGGAGAGAGTATGAAGAAATTTTAAAAAAAGAAAAAGCGTTTGACTTTGATGACTTGCTTTTAAAAACTGTAAACCTTTTAGAGCAGAATCAAAATATTTTAGAGCGTTACCAAAAAAATTGGAAGTATATTCATATAGACGAGTATCAAGATACAAATAAAGTGCAGTACAAACTTGCAAACTTACTTGCATGCAAGCATAGCAATGTTTGTGTAGTAGGAGATGTAGACCAAAACATTTATAGTTGGCGTGGGGCAGATATTCAAAACATGTTGGACTTTGAAAAACAATACAAACAAGTTAAAACACTTTTACTTGAAGAGAATTATCGCTCTACTAAAACTATCTTAGAAGCGTCAAACAGAATTATAAAGAAAAATAAAAATAGAAAAGAAAAAACTTTGTTTACAAACAATAAAGACGGAGAAAATATCTCACTCTTTTCTGCTTACAATGAGATGCAAGAGGCGCAGTTCGTCGCTCTGAAGTCCAAAGAACTCATAGAAGAGGGAATAGCACCTAAGGACATAGCAGTGCTTTATAGGGCTAACTTTCAGTCTAGAATCCTAGAAGAGGTGTTTTTAGCACTCGATATACCTTATCAAGTACTTGGGGTACGTTTCTTTGAGCGTAAGGAAGTGAAAGATATCTTGGCATTCTTAAGTGCGGCTCTTAATGAAGATAGTATCTCTGACATGAAAAGGATTATAAACGTGCCAGCACGTGGGATCGGTAAAGTAACACTTCTTAAGATTGTTGAGGGTAGAGAGAATGAGCTAAGTCCTAAAATGCAAGAGAAAGTTAAAAACTTTAAACTATTACTTGAGAAGATTAAAGAAGTTGCAGAAACTAAAAAACCAAGTGAAACTATTAAATTTATTTTGAAAGAGTCTGGTATAGAAGCGATGCTTAAAACTAAAAACGAAGAAGATCTAGAAAGACTTGAAAACATAAAAGAACTCGTAACTCTTGCTATGCGTTATGACAAACTTACGCCAGAAGAGGGAATAGGTAAACTCTTAGAGGATGCAGCACTTCAAAGTGATCAGGATGAGCTTAAAGAAGAAAAAAATGCCGTACGACTTATGACAGTACATGCATCAAAAGGTTTGGAGTTTGGAACTGTGTTCATCACAGGGCTTGAAGACGGGCTTTTCCCTCATACTTCTATGTCAGACGAGAAACGAGACGACGAAGAAGAGCGAAGACTGTTTTATGTAGCACTCACTCGCGCAAAGAAAAAGGTTTTCTTAACCTATGCATCAGTACGGACTATCTTTGGTTCACAGACTGTAAACTTACCATCAGATTTTATTATTGATATTGAAGATGATCTTATAGATGAAGTAACTCTTGATGGGGAAGCTAGTGAGCAAAGTATCACTAAAGAATATTTGATAGATTTTGATTAAATAAAAAGACCGCCCCATAAAGTTATGGAACGGTCGTTCTATGTAACGTGTACTACTATTTTACTGAATACAGTTGTGAGGTATTGCACCGTCATTTTTTGCTTCTTTTGCTGATGGGAAAGTAATCAATCCATCTGCATTGTCTAATTCAGTACAGTCTGAGCTGTGAACTTCTCTGCTGTTTGGTAATGAATAAACCTTATCGGTTCCAGAGATGTTTTTTATAGATGAGGTGGTATTACCAGATGATCTTCTTATATTAGAAGAATCAACAATAGGTTCAGATTGAACAATCTCTATATCTACATCTTTAGGTATAACAACTATTCCATTTTTGAAGTAAATAGTGTCAGTATTTGAACCCTTTCTTTTGTTAAGCTTTTCTGTCCCGGCTTCTACTCCTACAGCTCCAGCAATTACTGTGGCTGGTCCGGCAACTCTACCTACTATAGTATGTCCAACAACATTAGCTGTTTT
>JADHUX010000043.1 GCA_016784285.1 Parcubacteria group bacterium | reverse complement strand
TTTCCCTGATCAGGTCACATAATCGAAATATTTCAGTTTGATTTTTCACAATTTTTTTGTGTTTTTTGTGCTTTTTTGTGGCTTAACTCTTATTTCTCACAAGAAGAATTATACCGTTTTTCTCTACAGCAATACTAAACTTTTTGCTCCCTAGAATCTCATAGAGGATCTCCCTGTATCGCTTCTCATAGATTTGCTTCGCAGTAAGAAATTTTTCTGTTGCATATATTTTTTTGGGTGTTTGTTTAACTTCTATTGCTATTACAGGATCCCAGGTGTCCAGCAATATATAATCTGCATCCTTCCAACCTGCCGGGAAAATCCAGTAGTCAATCCTGTGTGATAACCTTGCAGTGTTAATATTGTATTGAGAGACCACCTTTACAGCAGGATCAGAAGGGACACGAGCTATAATTTCTCTCATGTCATCAAAGCGCACGGCTTTCTTATAAACATTGTGATTGTATAACTCTGACCACCTTTTATCCCAGAAATTCGGAGAAAGTGGTGATGGGCTATGAGCAATATTGAGCGTTATTGCCATAAAAACTATCCATAGAAATAATGCGGTAAAATACCTCTCTCCCCATTTCCTTCTGATCCATGATAACGCAAATATCAGCCCTACAAATATGGATGGAATAATTGCTGATGTATATTGCCCGTCAAATGCCGAATGTACAGGAAATAAAGATAGCATCGCAATAAACAGGGATGGAAGAGCAGGTATAAACTTCAAACCTTTGATTAAAGGAATACACAAAAAAGGCGCTAATAACATTACAACCAACAGCACTTTTCTTGATTTCCAGGTTAATGCTCCATGAATTACCTTGGAAAGGTAGCCAACAATGCCATCAGAGTTTGTAGGAACAAGATATCCAAAGTTAGAACCGTGTACAACGCTTCCAAGCTTTTGATAATACGGTGTCAGACCTGGTTGAACTACAAAAATAATTAAAGAGAACATTATCAGATAAAAAACAAAAGTTGATATACCTATTTTCCATCTACCCTTAGCCAGTAAGATATAAAGACCGAAAAAAGCAGCATTTAAGAGAAGAGGCTCTTTTGCCAACCCTCCCAAACCCACCATTACGACAGCTTGCCAATATCTCCCCTTTTCAACAAAATAAAACGCCCACAAGAAGAGAGGTATACAAACGTGATCCGGGTGAAATTCCATTGTGGCGTTGTACTCAACCGGGGGGTACAAGAGGTACAAAAACACTATTGAGATTATCCATAGTTTTTCATGAAGTTTATCCTTCGCAATTAAATAAAGAGGTATTACTCCGAAAACTACAGCACCTGTCTGCAAGAACTGAAGAAATATCGGTGAGTCCCATGCTTTATACAGAAAGCCATAAACTATTAATAAAGGTTGAAAATAATCGGTAGATGCTATAACGAGAGCATCTAAAAAGGAAGAAGCCTGGGATATTTTCCAAACCTTATTATCATACCACCCCAACTCGCCTGAGCATGTGTGAAGAGTTAAATATTTAAGGATAGACAAGCTGGAAAAGATCAGAAAAAACATTGCGGAGAGGAATAACAGGATATACATATTATATCGTCTTGCAAAGGACTTCAGTCGATCCAGTTTAAGATCTACCTTGCGGATCCATAAAAATACAACTGACCCTATACAGAGACCTATAAGAGGAATGCAGAAGTATCGAATTGCTGCAATTGTTGGATGAGCAGCAGTACCTGCAATAAGAACACCTACCTTAGGCGTCCAGATAAGCAATATTAGGAACAAAAGTGGAATGAATTTCAATATTTTATAGTGTTTTATCTTGTCCATTTTCTGACACTAGTTATGTTAAGAAAGGATTTTGTATCTCTAATAATCAGTCTTATATAGACATAAATATAAGTAATGACATGGTCTAAAGCAGCCACCGCCAGAACCTCGCTTTTCCTCATCATATAGTGCATACTCGATAGAAAAAGGATTTCTGCTTTTTGTAGTACTTCGTGGCAAGTGTTACTACGAAAGGTAAATTTTAATCATTATATTATATTTTGCCGTTATCAGAATCAAGCGGATAACACATACCTAAAACAGGTGTACCGCTCCCCATTAAGTCATAACGCACCCCACAAAGGGGTGGCTTGACGGTTGTGAGCTGTCTCAAAGACAGCCAATCAAACCAATTTAAAATTTACCATCTTCTTGATCTTTTTCGAGTTTCTCCTGTTGAGCTATGTACTTCTTAACCTTTTCAAGCTCAAAACCAACTGTTGACACTGCGTACCCGCGCGCCCAAAGTTTTTCTCCGTTGAAGTTAAGATTCTTACCTCCATATTGCCTGGCCACCGCAATTGCACTTTTACCCTTCAAATATCCAATTACATCAGACACTGCATACTTGGGTGGAATCGATATACACATATGAACATGATCTGATGATATGTGCCCTGAAAATATCTCACTACCCTTCTGCCTTGCTAATTCATGAAATACTCCCTTTAAATATTGCCTTATCTTCCCAAACAACGACTTCTTCCGGAATTTAGGTACAAACACTACATGGTATTTACAATCATACCTCGAATGTGATAAACTACTGAACTTTTCCATTTATTCCTCCTCTCTGGTTTGTTCTAACCGTCAAGCCAGCTGGAGGAATATTTTACTACTTAATACTAGAAGGTAAAACCTTTGATAGTCTCACTGGTAAAACCAGTGGCTTACCTATCAGTGAGTTAAGCATGTGCTATTTAGGAGTATTTTATACTTAAGCAATTTAAAAAAGAATACCTGTCATGTACTACAATAAATGCTGCTTGATAACTGTGACGCAGTACATTTTGATTTCTCATTCTCCGATTTTGGTACGTATTCCCTCTTAAAGAAAATTATGAGACTTTATGATAATCATAATCTCTCGTAATTTAATATTAATTACCGTTCCTGCCCTTCATAATGAATTAATGTCCAAACTGAAGGAGTTTTGATATATGCATTGTTCTCTTTCAGTAGCATTATAATCTTTACAAATGCTGATAATAGCATATAATTCCACCTGTTTTTAGTTCTATTTTGTATTATACTGACAGGTTGCAACTTCACAAAATGTAACTTAGATGGCGGAGCTGTGTACACACATCAACCTGAATATTGTAAATTCTCAACTGCTCTGGATCAAAAGCCCAGAGGCTAAAAAGCACGTACCTAAAGTCCTACTTTTTTGATACGAAGTGTACTATTAAGACAAAAATGATGTTGCTCCCGTTTCCATTATTATTCACAAGTTCCAAAAAATATTGGATTAAAGCCTTGCGCTGAAAGTACATATTTTTGAACTAGCAAAATATATTTGATTCCAGTTTGTAATAATAGTATAATGCAGAATTCAATCTAAGATACAGAATCACGTCAAGTACATATAATTTTTTTGCTATATCTTTTATTATGGTAGAACAGTTTAAGAGGGTATATCTCTAATGGACGATAACGAAAAAAATTTAGAATACTTTAAAAACCTTAAATACCATGTAATAGTAAAAAAACATAAGAATAAATATACACTATACATCCCTGAACTAAGCCTTTTTGAAGAAGGCAACGTTTTTGAAGCGGCATACAAGAAACTAGAAACAAAAAAAGAGAAGTATTTCCTTCAAATGATCGAAATGGAGGCTCAGGACGAGATCATTGAACCCTCTCATCTTAGCATAAAAAACTTCAAGAGGCTACTCCGTGGATTGATTCCATTTTTCATTAAACTATTTGTAACTATGGCCGCAGTTATAGCACTCTTGGCCTTGATAGATGATGTTTCTTCAACGTTTAAATACATCAAACGTGCATCTAAAAAGCTTTCAAAGGGTATAGAATCGAGACAAGCAGTTGATAGCTCTTTTCAAGACATAAATATTGAGCAATGGGTATTCCGGGCTTTGGGAGCGAAAGAGAGATATGCTAACAAGAGAAAACTGTTAGATGAGCTAAAGAGAGATTGCGAAATCATAACTCCTGCAAGTGTCTACGATGACGCCCATCTTGCTGATTATAAACCTGAGTTAGCCTTTGATTATACTGATGGTTCGTTTTGGCACTCTACTTCAAACACAGCTTATTTAGCCATTGATTGTAAGATTCCATCAAGGCTTCAAGCATTCAAAATAACTTCACGTCACGACATTCCTGGAATGCAAAGCCCTGATAAAATTGTTATTGAAGGCTCAAATGACAACAACAAGTGGGAACATATCTATGATGTTCCAGAAATAGAGACTGGTCAAGGAGAAACAAGAGTGATCTATATAGAAAACAATAAAGACTACAGGTACTATAAATTTAATTTAAGCAAATGGGAAGAGACAAGTTATATATCTGTTGCAGAATTAGCTATCTATCGCAAAAAGGCAGCAGATGCTTCTGCTAACAATTCGAAATAGATGTGTCATTATCTTTTGCCCACTTCATTGACTGGCAGGATAATTTATTGAATACAGGTCAATTCTACCTCATAGTAAAAAATTAAGCCTGCAAAAAAGACTACTTATTATACCAAGATAATAATGTTACAGCAGAATACTTTAACCAATTATAAGTAATCGTAACGTTCTAGTTTATACCTAATAAATTAATACAGGTAATGTCGCCATTGACGTATAAAGTAAACCTTTAAGAAATAGCCAGCGCATCCTTTACAATTTACCACGCTAAAAGGTGCCACATATTTACTACTAATCACCAACCCGATACTGTAAAATCTTACAAAACATATGTTTTGACACTTCCCTTAGCCATGAGCACAAATCCTCTCTAGTTCAACATTCAAGAACCTTACAAAAAGACCTTTGATTCATTCTATAAAAATGGCATTATCTCTCTCTTGTATATAGGTAAGTATTAAAGTGTAAAATACCCCCAAATTGCAGATGATTGCTTAATGAGGAGAAGCAGAATAAAAAAAAGAATAACCAATTTTACTACCTCCATGCATACTTACAGATACAGGAGAAAAATATGTTTGATATGATACTGATTAATCCCAAGTCAAAGGCACTCGGTATATTTGACTTTCTTGTCGCGAAAAGTATACCACTGGGCCTTGGTTATGTCGCCGCATATTTACT
>JADHUX010000042.1 GCA_016784285.1 Parcubacteria group bacterium | reverse complement strand
CCGTATGTGTTAATGCGCGAAGTATTTTCACCGGGTGAGGTAAAGGTGCTAAAAGAAACTCTAAAGCCGGGAATGACCTTTGTTGACGTTGGAGCAAATGTTGGTTATTTCACCCTTCTTGCCGCACGATTAGTTGGTGAGGGTGGGAGTGTTTACGCATTTGAGCCAGAAGATGAAAACTTTGAATTGCTAGAAAGAAACATAAAAGAAAATGGGTACCAGAATGTAGTACTAGAGAAAAAAGCCGTTTCAGATAAGAGAGGGGAACTTACTTTCTATATTGATCCTAAAAATCTCTGTGCACACTCATTAGTGGCGAAAGATGGGCAAAAGGAGGTTAGGGTTGAAGCGGTCGTCTTTGATGAGTATTTTAAGGATTTACAGATTGACGTAGTAAAGATTGACGTTGAAGGAGCCGAGCCACAGGTTCTGAAGGGCATGACAGAGACTCTTAAGAGGAAACCAACTCTTATCGTTGAATTTTATCCAGAAGGATTAAAAAATGCTGGGCAGGATCCAATGGGTTATCTTGAGTATATAGTGTCACTTGGATACACTTTGTATCAAATTACAGAAGAGGGGACTGATAGGGTTAGCCCAGAGGACTTGCTGAAAGGTGACAAGTTCAACAAGCTTACAAACCTATTATGTAAATAGAACTTATTGTGATTGATTTTTCCTCTTAGTTTTCTTTACCGCAAACGCAACAATACTAATACCAAATGGAACTGAATATCTTAGCCTGTCTCCATGAAGTAGATTTTGTGATTCATTAAAATTTACTTTTAATTTTTGTCTAGATAAATTGCAAGGTCTTTAGTGTCAAATCTAGGAATCTTATAGGCGTCCGTTTCTTTAGTTACTGGACCTAGGGAGTTAATTAAAGCATGAGTAATTCCTTTTTCTTTTATCTCTGATGCAGCAAACTCACTTATACCTCCATGAGGATATGAGAAAATACGTACGTCTTCGCTAGTAATCTCTTTTAAACTTTCTAGAACTTTCGTTATTTCTTCCCTAACAATATCGTCAGGTTGTGTGTCTAGTGCAATGTGGTGGTGTGTGTGTCCGCCAATTATGAATCCTTGATCGTGAAGTGTTTTTACCTCCTCTTTGCCCATAAAGAGGTCTTTAGCCAATATTATTCCGTTTAACCCAGTATCTTTCAGTAACCAGTCAAGAAGCACGTCTGCCTTCTCACTGGGGAGAATATTAATAGTTTCTTTTAGGTTGGCAGTTGGAATGTCGTCCCTAAGTTTTCTCTTATTGGTTATTCGTTTTTCTTTTGAGATTTTAAATTTTTCAAGTTTATTTTTTTCAAAAAATACGTTAGCTCGATCTATTAAATGGTTTGTATCGTGTTCTGAAAGTAGGATATGGTTTTTGTGTGTCGCTGGTAGGAATCCTTCAAACACTCCTGAAATAATAAAGAAAGTAGCAGTCGCGTCGTATTTTTGAAGAATCGGCACTGCGTTTTCAAACTGACTTCTAAGGCCGTCATCAAATGTCACAGCGCAACTTCTAGGGCCGCCACTTTGTGCTCTTTTGTAAAGTGTTTCAATGTCTACAATTTCGTAGTTTTCCGACAGGTATCTAATTTGTCTTTCAAACTCTTCTAAGGTACATGGATGGCTTGAGTAGGATCCCTTGATTGGGTTCTCAATATAGTGATAGTTGATGATTATTTGGTTGTGCTTTTTTTCTATTTTCATACAAGTCAATGCTTTTCAGTTTATGTTCTTTCCAAGTATACCAACGGTTTCTTTTATTGCCGTGAATAGTTTTCTCTGATATCTGTAAGTGTACATAGTTTGTATATCGCCCCCAAAAGATTGCTTGAATTTTGCTATCCCTGCTTTTTTAGGGTCTGTTAGATTTGCACCGGCTAGGTCTAACTTCTTGTAGCCGTGGCTTTTTCCATATTTACATATTTCCCAGATTATTCTTCTTGTAGCATACCCAGCAAGTTTTCCTTCCTCAACCCCAGCTTTTCTTGAAGAGACTATGTGTTTCAAGCGAAGTGTGCTCTTATTGCTGTAGCATGATACCGAAACAATAATAGTTTTTTTAAAGTACGCGTTAAAAAAAAGACATCCTTTAAATTCTTCTCTAATATCTGGGTTAACTTTATCTCTCACTTTTACCTTTTTGTAAAAGTTATAGGACTTTTTTTCATCCTTATCCGGTATAGAAAAACAAAGACATTTCATGTCTTCAGTTTTTCTTATTTCATTCCGTGTGTTTTTTTTGAACTTTCCAAATATTTTTTCTCTGCCTTGTGCTAAATCTATTACAACCGTCACCTGCTCTTTTAGGTTAAAGTCAGGAAGGTTTAGTTTTCTGTACGAATATATAAAAACATACCAGTATTTTTTCTTTAGCTTGGTAACTTCTGCTTCATCTATGTGATCGGTTAATACCCTTATGTACTTAAAATAGAAAAAAGATAAAGTTTGGGCATTACTCCTTATTTTTTTTTGGTTTTTCACAGGCAATGACATAGTGAAAATTGTGACTACGGAATAAGTATGAACTATAGAAACCGATTCTAATATTAACAAACTCTTTGTATATGCGGTTTATTTGCTCTTTTGTCTTAAAGCAAAAGACAATGCAGTTTGATTGCCCAGTTTCTTTCGCTGGATGATAAACAGAGGGAGCTATTTCTTTATTGCAAAGCAGGGTTTGCTTGGGTGATATCATTGAGGATAGAAATTTACCGCCTGGCTTTAGTACACGATTTATTTCGCTAAGTGCCCCAGTAAGTGTCTCTTTGTTGTTGTAGTAGAGTGATTGCCACCCTATAACAACATCAAAATAGTCGTCTTTGAATGGCAGCAGGTTTGATTCCACCAACCTCAAGTCAGCTCGAATTTTATGCTTCTTCAACCTCTTTTTTGCTTCGCTGAATCTATTTTCTGCTATTTCTGTACCATAAACATCAAATCCTTCTTTAGCCAAGTAAATGAGATTCTGACCTTCTCCGAATCCAATATATAGAAGTTTTTTCCCAGCACTATCTGGAAATAAATATTTCTGACATTTTACTAGATTAACGTCTAGATTCATTCCATGAACATTTATGTTTTCCCAGACA
Organism: Parcubacteria group bacterium; assembly: GCA_016784285.1. Classification (GTDB taxonomy): domain Bacteria; phylum Patescibacteriota; class Minisyncoccia; order Phycocordibacterales; family UBA2163; genus UBA2163. The sequence continues at coordinate 2,029 of JADHUX010000042.1, read as the reverse complement.
GATTTGCATAGTCCGGATACTTTATTGGTATTTAGTTTGTTTACATTTTTCATAGAGTACTATGTTAATGGGTATGATTTTATTTAGCAATACATATAGTTTATGCTAGCATACAGGACCATATACTTAATTATGCAGAAGAAAGAGGGAGATAATGTAAAGCCGGTAATAAAGAGGAAAACGATTTTTTTGTTTTTAGGTATACGCTCTCATGTGTCAGATTTGCTTAGAACTGGTTACATAAAGTATTTAAGTGAGAAATATCATGTTGTTGTTTTCATTAAGGATTTTGAGGGTGTTGGTGACCCCAATAAGGAGTACTACAAAACAGAAAATATTACGTATATAACGTTGCCTAATCTAGAGGGTAGATTTTGGGTCTATTTTGACATGTATTTTAGAAGTGAATTCATTCACATATTTGATGATAATCCTGCAGTAAAATGGAGAAATGAAAGAACAGATAATAAAGCAAGACTTTTCTTTAGAGCATTGTCTAATCTTTTCCATAAGAGTTTTTTTAAACCAAAGTTCTTCTTTAATCTAGAAAAGTTATTTTTGCCAGAGTACGGTGAGTTTAAGAGGTATATAAAAATGTATAATCCGTCTCTTATACTTACAGCTACGCCGGGAATCTTTACTTATGATGCATATGCTATTCTTGCAGCCAGCAAGTCCGGTATTCCAAGTGTCGCAGTTGACCCATCATTGGATAATTTAACAGTTTACCCAAGACATGTTCGTCCAAGCGACTATATTATTTCGTGGAATAAGATGAATGAAGACCAGGCAATAAGATATCATGGGTATAACAAGGAACACCTTTTTCTATCTGGAGTTATAAGATTTGACCAATATTACAATAATTCGTCGGAAGAGTTGAGTAGGGAGGAATTTCTAAGGAGCAAAGGATTGGATCCGAAAAGGAAGACCGTCCTTTACGCAGCAAAAACATACGGAGAGTTTTACAAGAATTTCATTAGAAATTTCATTAAGTGGCAAAACGATGGCTCATTTCATGAACCCGTGAATCTCTTTGTGAGGCTTCATCCACTTGACTCTATGGCTGGGTTCGAGGAGTTTGTTGGAGTACCAAATGTCCACATTGAGAGGGCCAGCACAAAGTTGTTGCAAAGTGATATTTCAAAAGGGCAGAAGGTTGAAATGGACGAACATGATTTAGTGAATACAAAGGACACAATACGTCACAGTGATTTATGTGTGACTATAACATCAACTTTCACGATTGAATCTTTCGTTTTTGATAAACCTGTGGTAATTGCGTCTACCTCTGATGGTAGGACTGCTGGGTTTAAGTTTTTACACAATCAGCCATATTTTGAAAACAACGCAGTTAAAGTTGGTCGTACCCACGAAGAGATTCTTAAATACATAAACATGTATCTTAAGGATCCGTCTTTAGATAGAGGGGGTCGCAAAAAGGTTCTTAAATACATGGTTTCACCAACAGATGGTAATTCATATAAAAGAAGCGTTGATTTTCTCAGTGAGATTTTAGAGAAAGAAGAAAAGGAAAGATGATTTATAAACTATTTAAACAAAAAGCAGGCTCAGAGCGAATTGCGACACCCCTTTCTATTAATAAGATTGTGGAGCTTTCAAAAGAGTCTAAAAAAACACTAGAGCTTGGCGGTGGAATAGGAACTCTGTCGTATGCTGTTTTAAACTCATCAGATGGTGAGCTTGAAATATACGAGGACAATGTCTTTTGTATTCAGCAACTATTGGAAAACTTAAAAGAGTATTCTGGAAAGTTTACATTACATAGATACACTGAAAAACCACATTACATAGATTATGACCTTGTTATAGTTGACGGCGGGGACTTGGATTTTACAAATGAGTTGTTTGAGTTAATAAATGTGAGGGTGGTTTACATAGAAGGTATAAGACGACTTCAACGGAAAATTATAAGAGAACAATTGTCGAAGCGTTTTGCAATATCTGTTGAGCATGTAAATACTGACGGTGTATTTAAAGGTGGTACAGTTTATAGATGCTACGATCT
>JADHUX010000041.1 GCA_016784285.1 Parcubacteria group bacterium | reverse complement strand
TCGTTCGCAATCGCAGGTATTTAAACTGTAGACATAACAAGGTTTAAATCTTGTATGCTACTTTTAATATAATCACGTTTATACGAAAGTTCTGAAAGCCACGCTATTGGGTCACAAAAATTAAAAACCCCTTGAAATCTAGAAGATTTCAAGGGGTTTTTAATTAACCCAGTTGATTGGGTTAATTGATTTTTATGATATAATCACTTCAGAAAATTAAATTCTTTATTTAAAGGGAGGGTTAAAAGTGGAAAAACAAAAAGTACAACTCAATGCTACAGTAGGCTTTCTGATTAAAGAAGGTAGAATATTGTTAGCAATGAAAACAGAGAAAATAGGAATAGGGTGTTGGAATGGATATGGTGGTGATATAGAGAAGACAGATAAAAGTATAAAATATGCCACTATAAGAGAGCTAAAAGAAGAAACAAAAGAAGTTGTAGCGCTTGCTAAAGATCTTGAGAAGATAGCAATAGCTAATGTTCATAATACAAAGACTGACGGTAGAACATTTGTTTGTAAAGTTCATTTTTATATTGTAAAAGACTGGACCGGTGAAGCAAAAGAGACAGACACAATGATAAAACCTACATGGTTTGATATTTACGATCTTCCATATGAGAAGATGATGCCAGCAGACAGGTATTGGTTACACGATGCACTAAGTGGAAAGAAGATGATTGTAGATGTGAAGTATGGACCTTTTCAAAAAAAGCTACTTGAAGAACCAAAGATAAAGTATGTAAAAAGTTTTGATGAAGAATAAAATACCCCCGTTTTCCTTTCAGGAAAACGGGGGATTCTTATACATACCAACTTTTTATTAATCCAAATGTTTTAAGTAATTCTTGATCGTCGTATAAGTTTTCAACCCATCCTATATCTCTACGATTACCTATATTTAAATCAGAACACTTTTTCAAATTAAATATTGTATTACGGTTCCCTTTATAAAGTATTATAGTAAACCCAAATGGATTGTCTCTTATGGCACGGTAGCCGTCAATAATAGTTTTCCTACCACTTATCTCATGCATTATGTTGTTAAGTAAATATTTTGCGTCAATTAATATGATATTTCCTAAACGAAGTGACTTTATATAATCTCTAATTATAATAGATTCTCCTTCATGTCTTAGACTTGGGAATACGAATATTTTACTGTTAGGCATCTTATCCTCCAGTATTAATATAAAATTACTATATTTCTACTACTATTAATACCATAGTTTTGATATTTTACAATTTTTCCACATCTTGCATATTTCACCGCATAGGAGCACAATTATAGGTAACTGAAATAAGTTTATGCGAAAAGCTACCCTATGTTTTCTAAGAGACGGTGACAAGATGTGGCAAGACGACATCCACTGGTTACCGCTTGTACTTGCAGGTAAAAGAGTAGAAGGCGAGTTCCACTTTGCTGACAACGGCGAAAGCTTTGAAAAGTTTAATATAAGAGAAATATAAACAATGCTATAATAAATCTATGTCAAATTTAACTTTAATTATAATTGCAGTAGTTGGGATATCACTTGGGTATTACTTAGCTAATAGGAGTAAAGGTGTCGTGGGTGTCAGCTCAAAGCGAAGTAAAGAAAAGCAAGAGAACAAACAGAAGATTTTAGATTATCTATATGAGAATGGAAGAGTTACGAACAATAACGTGGAAAAGCTAACTGGAGTAACTCACAGTAGTGTAGAGCGATACTTAGATGAACTAGAAAAGGAAGGTAAGATAACCCAGCATGGTAATGTAGGTACAGATGTGTTTTATACTCTTAAATAGCTAATTTTTCAATTAACCCAGTCGACTGGGTTAATTGAAATTTATTATATTTACTAATTTTATAAGCGTGGTACTCTACTTATAGATTGATATATTGTATCTTTTAAATTCTATTGGGGAGGTTAGATATGAATACAACACTTGAGCCGGTACATATTGGTTTTCTGTCAATACTCAGTCTTATAGTTATAATTTCTATTTATAAGGCATGTGCAGAATATTATTGGAATATTACTTGTCTTGATTACTATAAGAATGCTGGGACTGTTAAGCTAAGAACTACAGGAGAAAAATACATTGTTGAGCGCTATTCTTTAAATTTTGTAGGAGAAGGAATTCTACATCTTTATAGTGTCAAATTACCAACTAAAGTATTAGAGGTTCTTCCAAGTGAGATTATCGTTGTAAAAGAGCCACTCTTGCTTGAGAGTAAAAAGTGAAATAGCTTTTATATTTAAAAAATATTTTTAGGAGGTATTTATGAAAAGAAATATACTTCTTGGTTTAGCTGGAGTGTTTACAGTTCTTACTATTATAGCCCATCACTCTAAAGGGTGCTCAAAAGAAGTTTTTCTTATTTTCTTTGTCTGTGCTTTTGGGTCAGCTTACTTTAGTCTAAAGAAAACGATTTAAATATGTATTTATAAGACCGATTTTGCTCACGCAAAATCGGTTTTTTTTATTTTATTAAATATAAAAAAACAGGGGTTTACTAAGTGTTAGTAGCCCCTGTTTCTAATTTAATTTACAGATTCGAGTGAAGTTTGACGCCAACTTATATTTTCCTCTCTATGTTTTTTTAGTTCTTTTAAAACTTGTTTTGCTATGGGAAATTTTTCATTACCTTCATTATGATTTCCAAGGAAGGAGTAAGCGGCAACAGAATATGCATAATCTAATTCAAATGTGAAAGATTCTGCACATTCTTTTATTAACCAGGATACATTAAATTTTTTGGTTATAAAACTTTTTTTTAGATAATATCTTTCTATTAATGTACGAAAGATATTAATATCTATCTGTTTCGGATACTTTGCTGTATCTACTGAATCTATAGCTTTTTCTAATTCTTCAGTGTCTGGTGTATATATCATCATTAACTCCTCTCATAAAATTAAAGTTAAAAAAGGGTGTAAAATATCTTTTATATCTTGCTAAAGTATATCAGATAATATAATATTGTCAATGTCAAGATGTTAGTATTTGTGAAATATAGAGAACATAGGCTAATTTAAGTAAAAAACTTGACTTTATATGCACATTTTTGGTACTATGTGTTCATTGTCAAAAATGGTAAATCAACAAGAACCACAGGAAATAAAGGGTATAGTAGAAGAAGCACTACCGAATGCATTGTTTCGGGTAACTCTTGAGGGTCAAGATGAGCCAATTATTGCATATCTTTCAGGGAAAATGCGTAAATTTCGCATAAAAGTACTTGTTGGAGACAAAGTGAATATTCTAACTGACCCATACGGCGGTAAAGGAAGAATAATAAAGCGACTATAAAAATATAGCTTAGAGCTTCGCTAGCTTCATTAGCTTCGTTAGAGGTAAATGAGAGATAATTTGCTGTCTAAAAGCTAATGAAGCTATGGAAGTTAATGCAGCTAAAAGCTAAAAAAATGAAAGTAAAAGCATCAGTCAAAAAAATATGTGCACAGTGTAAGACTGTAAGACGAAAGCGAAGAGTTTGCGTGATTTGTACTAATCCACGCCATAAACAAAGACAAGGATAAATACTATGAGAATTTCAGGAATCACAATCCCAGACAAAAAGAGAATAGAGTACGGACTTACAGCTGTGTACGGTATTGGTTTGTCTAAATCTCAAGAGCTACTGGACAAAGCAAAGATAGACAGAGCAGTTAAACCAGCAGATCTTTCAGCTGACCAAGAAAACTCTATAAGAAAGCTTGTAGAAGAGCGAACTATAGAAGGAGAGCTTAGACGAGAAGTATCTGGAAACATAAAACGACTTAAAGACATCAAATCATACAGAGGTTCAAGACATTCAAAGAAGCTTCCATCAAGAGGTCAACGAACAAAAACAAACTCTAGAACATTAAAAGGAGCGAAGAAGACTATGGGTTCTGGTAAGAAGAAGCTAGATAAGAAATAAAATGGGAAAAAAGAGAATTATAAAAAAAGCAGGAGGTGAAGTAGATAAAGGATTACAGTCCCGGTCTCTTGCGCGCTTGTCTAAAAAGAAGCTAGAAACAGGAATACTACACGTACAAGCAACATACAACAATACAAAACTTATTTTTACAGACACAAAGGGTGGCGCTATCATGTGGGGTTCTTCTGGAGCACTTGGTTTCAAAGGAGCTAAGAAAGGTACACCGTTTGCAGCAGCACAAGTAGGAGAGCTATTAGGAGAGAAAGCAGCTCTAATAGGTGTAAAGAATGTTGACGTAGTTATAAAAGGAGTAGGTGGAGGGAGAGAGTCAGCACTCCGTGGTTTTGTGACAAAAGGTATACAGGTTAACTCTATTAAGGATATAACCCCAGTACCGCATAACGGTCCACGACCAAAGAAAGCGCGTCGCGTATAAGTTTAATAAATTATATATATGAAAATAGGTCCAAAATATAAAATATGCAAAAGGTTAGGAAGTGAAGTGTTTGATAAATGTCAAACACAGAAATTTGCTTTGGTAAAAGAAAAGACGAAGAAGAAAGGTGGCTCAAGACGACCAAGACAAATGTCTGAATACGGTAAGCAACTTATAGAAAAGCAAAAAATGCGATACACATACGGTATTGCAGAAAAACAACTTACACGATACGTAAAAGAAGCCCTTGCTAAAAAGGACGCTAAGCCTGCAACTCAGCTTGTAGAGAATCTAGAGTCACGACTTGATAATGTTGTTTACAGACTTGGACTTGCAAATAGCCGACAAATGGCACGACAGATGGTCTCACACGGACACATTACTGTAGGAGGGAGAAAAGTAACTATACCTTCATACAAAGTATCAGCGGGACTTAAGATAGGTGTAAGAGAAGGAAGTCGCGGAAGTGTATTGTTTACAAACTTAACGGACAAGCTAAGAGATCATAAAAATCCTTCTTGGGTCTCTTTTGATGAAAAAAGTTTAGAAGGAGAAGTAAAAGGAAGACCAGTAGTAGATTCTACAGAGCTTTTGTTTGACGTAGGTTCTGTGCTTGAGTTTTATAGTAGATAGTATTTATAAATAAAAGATTATTAATTAAATTTTTATATTATTATGTCAGAATACAATGTATCACTCCCATCAAAACCTAGAATAGTTTCTGAAGAGGAGTTCAAAGGAACATACGAGATAGACAATCTATACCCAGGGTATGGACATAC
>JADHUX010000040.1 GCA_016784285.1 Parcubacteria group bacterium | reverse complement strand
CAGGAGCTCTTATAAAAGAAATTAATTTTATTGATACACAAGGGGAAGAAATTAGTATTGATCCGTATAATTTTAAGTTTAAAATAAAGAAGTAGTTTTACATGTTACATTTTTAGTTTTACATTTAATTTATGTCCCATACTTTATACACTACAGAATGCATAGTCCTAGGAAGCCGTGATTCTGGAGAGGCCAATAAATACATATCTCTTTTTACAAAAGAGATGGGTTTGGTTAGAGCTGTGGCTAAAAGTGTACGTGAAGAAAGATCAAAGCTACGATACTCACTACAAAACTTTTCATTTACAGATGCAACTTTGGTACGAGGTAAAGAAGTATGGAGGATAACAGGTGCAGAAGAGAGGTACAGTCTTCATAATGATTTTAAAGAAGATAGAAATAAACTATTTGTAGTTACTCAAATACTAAGTTTACTTCAAAGGCTTGTACATGGAGAAGAGAGGAACGATTATCTTTTTAGCACTTTGTCTGATGGTCTGGAATATTTGCGCTCCAATGAAATGAACAAAGAAACTCTTAAAAACTTTGAACATCTTATAGTACTACGAATACTTTACTCTCTTGGATACATTGCTAAAAAAGACGACAAAGAAAACTTTGCTGAGTTACTGCAAGAGACTCTTGTAAGTAAAGAATTACTTAAAAAGACCCAAATGTCTCGCAAGCAGATTATTTTTGCTATAAACAGAGCGCTTAAAGAAACGCATTTGTAATGCGGAAGAAGGTCGTTCCTCGAGGAGGAGTGAAACTACGGGAGAGGTGCGACCTTGTGAGGGGGGTTATTTAATATTTAACAAATTGCTTCGGTTAATCGAAGCAATTTGAATAATAAGAAAGATGATAGATTGGACGTCGGACGTCCAATCGCAATAATAATTGTTTCGATTAATCGAAACAAAATCATACGATATATCGTATGATATTGTTAATTATGATTAAAAAATGAACGGCTCAACGGTTGAGCTGTTCAAAATGGCTTAAAATAACGTTATTTTACTATTGACAACTTTTTGACAATTTGCTATACTACTGGTGTAGTTCTTTATATTGTTGCTACTATTAAGCAACCAATCTTAGTTTGAAAGGAGTTGACTATCATGAAAGATACTCAGCTAACGCTCCGTGAAGTCAGGGGACCGCTCGATGCCTTAAATAAAAACTTAACAAGTAAAGATGCAAAAGAATGGTTAAGCGCCCTGAACAAGTTTCTTCGTAAGGAAAACCCGTGGAAAGAAGTTGTAAAAAAGACAAAAAAACTTCTCAAATCCCTTGGTACTGTTATGGTTCCAGCAACGAAAAAGTTTATTTTCAAAGATGAATTTGTAAAGGGTAAAAACGATATAAACTGGACTGGAGAAAATCTTGTCAAATGGTTTTCAAATATAGTTGAAGAACCAATTGAAAAAACTAAATTTCGTAAAAGCCTGCTTTTGGAAAGATCTGTCGATAATCCGATTATTAAAAAGCTCGGTGGCAGACAGAAAGTAAAAGCTTATTTTTCTCAAATCCTGTCTCTTATGAATAATGTTTTAAAAAGAGACGGAACAGTCTATATTTTCTATGCAGAAACAGATGTTTTTTCTAAAGATGAAGAACATCTTGCTTATGAAAATGAAAAGGGCAAGAAAGTTGTGCTTCGCGCAGTCTTCGTGCACTGGTTCGTTAGTGGTTGGAGAGTGGACGCGAGCATTGTTGAGAGCCTGTACAGGTGGGATGTTGGTAGCGTGGTTTTCTCTCGCAATTCTTGTTGAACCTATGAACCTTAGATTTTGATCCTTAGACTCTTGGACACTTTGACCCTTCGTTCGTCTGCATTTATGCAAGACGGATGGGGGGTTATTTTTTATATATAAATCTAGTGTATCCAAGGACCGTCCTTGGACAATATATCAAGTCCTTATTACTGAGTTTGACTATGATATACTTAAATATATGTCAAAAGATAGAGATAGAAGCAGTATAGAAGAAATGCGAAAGCGGCTCTACGCTCGTGATCAAAGGTCTGGTAAAAGAGGACGTAGACAGTTAAACCCTATTGATTATGATTCAAAATCTAAGTGGTCTGACCAGAGTGTTAAACCAGTCTTTAAAGAAAAAAAGAAAAAGCGTCGTTCTCTACTTTCCACACTATTAATCGCTTCAGTTATATTTTTTGTATTAGCAATTGGAATATCAGCATTTTTTATCTTTGGTGGTTCAAATGTAGTGTCATCTCAAAATATTGATATTGATATACAAGGCCCAGTTACTATAAGTGGTGGAGAGGAACTTTCTCTACAAGTTGCTATAACAAATAAAAACAATGTAGCTATAAAGCTTGCAGATCTTCTCGTTGAATATCCAGACGGTACTCGTAGCTCTGTAGATATATCAAAAGCGTTATTAAGACACCGTGAGACCATAGGTACACTTACACCAGGAGAAATAATTCAAAAAACTGTAAAAGCAATACTTCTTGGCTCTGAAGACTCACAACAAAATATCAAAGTCACTGTAGAATATAGGATAGATGGTTCAAATGCGATCTTTTTTACAGAGAAAATGTATGATGTAACACTTGTATCAGCACCACTTAGTCTTTCTGTCTCAAATATTAACGAGATTACTTCAGGGCAAGAGGTAGATTTTGATATTACTGTTACTTCAAATTCAAACACTGTAATCAAAGACGCTTTGCTTTCAGTTGAATATCCTTTTGGTTTTGAATTTGTATCAGCAACACCAGAACCAGCATTTACAGACAAGGTTTGGGATTTGGGTGACATACAACCAGAAGGAAAACGAATAATCAAACTAAGAGGTGTAATCATAGGAGAAGACAATGAAGAAAGAGTATTTAGGTTTTCTTCTGGTGTAAAAAGCGAAAAAGACGAGAAAGAACTTGAGGTTGCTTTTGTAACTTCACTCAAATCAGTTTTTATTAAAAAACCTTTTATTGGAGTTAATCTTGCACTAAACGGAGACCAAGGGTCAGAATATGTTTCTGCAATAGGAGACAATGTACGAGCTGATATAACTTGGATGAATAATATGCCAGTTCGTGTTTCAGATGCAGAGATCGAAGTTAAGTTAAGAGGTGAGGCGCTTGATAAATTTTCAATCGTAGCAGACAGAGGTTTTTATAGGTCGTCTGACAATACGATCACATATAGTAGAGAGACAGATGGAAATCTTGCCACTCTTAATCCTGGAGATTCAGGAAGTGTTACGTTCTCGTTCGCATCATTAGGTGCATCTTCAGGTAATATATTTAAAAATCCTGAAATAATTATTGATATTAGTATAAAAGGAAAAAGGTTGTCTGAAAACCAAGTACCACAAGAAATAGATTCTTCTATTACAAAAAAAGTATTACTTGCTTCTGATCTATTTCTTACATCAAGAGCTCTTTACTTTACAGGACCATTTACTAATACAGGACCACTTCCACCTAAAGTTGAACAAGAAACGACGTATACAGTAATATGGACAGTGACAAATTCTTCAAATATTGTAGATAATACAGAGGTTACAGCAACATTACCTTCATATATAAGGTGGGTCGGGCAGACAAATCCTTCAAATGCTGATATTTCTTTTAATCCAGTTGGTGGTAAGATTGTGTGGAATGTCGGTAGTATTAAGCCAAAGGCTGATACTTCAAGTAGTGGGCAGGCAGAAGTTGCATTTAAAGTTGCACTACTACCTAGTATTAGCCAGATAGGTGTTGCACCTATTTTGATAAACGAACAGGTAATAACTGGGTTCGATCGTTTTACTAGTACAAATATAAACAATACAAAGAAAGAGCTAACAACACGCCTTTCTACTGATCCTAACTTTGCAACTCAAGACGCAAATGTTGTAGAATAATAAAATTATGAAAAAAGAGGAAAATAAAATGGAAAAAATAGTATCACTAGCAAAACGCAGAGGTTTTGTGTATCAAGGTTCGGAGATATACGGAGGTCTTGCTGGTACTTGGGACTATGGGCCATACGGAGTGGAGCTTTTAAAGAATATTAAAAATTCTTGGTGGGATGCGAATGTATATAAAAAAGACGCCATGTATGCTATTGATTCAGCAATTTTTAAAGATCCACGTGTATGGGATGCATCAGGGCATACGAGCGGATTCTCTGATCCTCTTGCTGAGTGCAAGGAGTGTAATTTTCGTCTTCGTGTAGACAAAGCACTTGAGTCTGTAGGAATTTCTGCTGACGAGAAGATGTCGGAAGTTGAAATTAACAAACTTTTTGATGAGAATAAAGAAAAGATAAAATGCGAGAAGTGTGGTAAAAGTAATTTTTCTCAAGCACAAGCTTTTAATCTTTTGGTGAAATCAAATCTTGGTGATTTTACTTCCGAAGGCAAAGAATCTATATATCTACCAGGAGAGGCAAGTCAGGGAATTTATTTAAATTATAAAAATATTATTGATTCAATGCACCCACAACTTCCTTTTGGAATAGCGCAAATTGGAAAAACTTTTCGTAATGAAATTTCTCCAAGAAACTTTCTTTTTCGAACACGAGAATTCGAACAGGCGGACACGCAGTTATTTATAAGACCAAATGAAAATAAGGAGGCATACGAACTTATTAAGAAAGAGCGTTGGCAATGGTATCTTGATCTTGGAATCAAGGAAGAAAATTTGCGTTGGAAACAGCATGAGAATTTAGTATTTTATGCATCTGATGCATGGGATATAGAATATAATTTTCCTACCGGTTTTGATGAAGTTGAAGGAATACATGATCGTACTAATTATGATCTCACTCAACATAGCAAACATTCAGGTGTTGATTTGAGTTACGTAGACCCTAGCTCTGGAGAGAAATTTATTCCATGGATTCTAGAAACATCTATGGGAATCGGTAGAATTTTTTTCGCAGTACTTTCAGAAAGTTACACAGAAGACGAGCTAAATGGAGAAAAGAGGGTTTATCTAAAATTCAAACCCAACATAGCTCCTGTAAAGGTGGCTGTGTTTCCACTTCTTAAGAACAAACCAGAGCTTGTGAAGAAAGCGCGTGAGGTATATGAAATGATACGCAAAGAAATCTCTCAAACTATGTTTGACGACAATGGTAATATTGGTAAAAGATATAGAAGGCAAGATGAAATAGGAACACCGAACTGTATTACAGTAGATTTTG
>JADHUX010000039.1 GCA_016784285.1 Parcubacteria group bacterium | reverse complement strand
GGGGCAAATGCTTGTTTCCTTGCCTATGGTAAGATAAGACAAGATTAATTAACTAATAATAATATGGAAACATCAACAGCAAAACTTATCTTAGATAGGTTGTAAGAATAGTTATTTGTAAGGTGGTGGTCAACTTCGTAAACATAGGTAGTGTTGCGGAAATACGCCGTTCGAGTCGGCTGTTGGTTATCACCTTATAAGTAATTAATAAACATATGACAACAGTAGATTTAATTAAAGAACTAAAAAAGCATAATAAAGAAAATGTATTTTTAGAGCTTTTAGACAAAGAGGGAAATACTATATATTTTGATAATTTCAAGATATATAGTAATAATGAAAATGAAACATTTATACAACCAAACGAATTAACAAAAATAACTGAATAATACCCTTAGCAGTAAGCATTTGGCAACAAGTGCTTACAACTAAGAGCTATTATAAAGCTCATAATAATAAATATATGCTAACAAGAGAACAAAAAGCAATTAAAGTTTTGAATGAAAGAGGGTTTGAAGTAATCAATATTAAAAGAAAAGACTTTATTGTAAAAGACGAAGTAATAAATGACTACTTAACAACAGCAGAAATGATTGAATATGCAAACGAACAAAAACAAGAAATAGAATAATACTTTTACCATTTACCCTTAACAACTAAGGGTATTTGGCAAGATTATTAACTAATAATAAAACTATGAAAAAAACATTTATCATTCTGTTGGTAGTATTAGCTATTTTTAGTCTAATATTAGCAACGGACAACAAAAGAAAAGCAAAACAATTAGAACAGACCAGACAAGATTTGGCTGGACTTGAAAAAGAACTTGGAGAATTGACACCTATTGAGCTTGATATGCTAAAAGTGGTGGAAGTAGGAAAGGAAAGGGGTTTATCAGACGAAAATATTAGAATTGCTTTACAGATAATTCAAGCAGAAAGTGGTTTTAATGGTAATTCTATTGGAGTAAATTGGCACGAGCAAGGTTTTTACTCATTAGATATAGGTTTTTGGCAGATAAATAGTCATTATCAATCAGAAATAGCAGGGAGAAATGCTAACAGAATATGCTTAATGGAAATTGAGTGTTCTACTCATAAAGCAATAGATATTTTTGAGCAGTGGGGAAATTGGAAGGCTTGGGTTAGTTATGAATTGATTAAATAGAGCTTTAATTAGTATCAGTCGGGGTTTTACAGATGTAAAATCTCGGAGATAATAATTAACACTTGTAAAATAAAGTTAGGTATGCTATAATTCTTATTATGGAAAATATAAAAATACACAATTTAATATTTAATTGTCAGAAGAGACTTCATCATCGCCTTTTATTTTTGGGCTTTCCAGTGGTGAAGTCTTTTCTGTTAAGTAAATATTATGAATAATGGCTACATAAAATTACATAGAAAGATAATAGACAATCCTATATTTTCTTCTGAGAAAGGTTTGAAGATTTGGGTTTGGTGCTTAATGAAAGCAGGACATACAGAAAGAGATATATATTTAGGTAGTAAAAAAATACATTTAAGGGCAGGACAATTTGTATTTGGTAGGGACTCAGCGAGTGAGATTTTGAGAATAAGTGGTTCAACAATAAGAAATTGGATGGAGCAGTTGAAACAGGACAGCTACATTAGTATTAAGACAACTAACAAATACTCTATTATTACTATCTTAAAGTGGGGTCAGTACCAAACAAATAAAACAGAAAAGGACAACAGAAAAACAGCAGAAAAACAGCAGAATAACACAAACAAGAATGTAAAGAATGTATTAAATAAAAGTAATACTATCTCAGTGTCAAAAACTGACACTGCTGGAATAATAGAAATCTTTAATATATTTAAGAAAATAAATCCTGTAATAAATTATGGTAATAGGACTAATAGAAAAGTAGCACTGGAACTTATAAAGAAATTCGGTTTAGATGAAATGAAAAGATTGACTGCTTATGCCGTGTCAGTTCAGGGAAGAGACTATGCTCCTACCATCACCACACCACATCAGCTAAAAGAAAAGTTAGCACAATTAAAAATCTATCACGATAGAAATAATAAATCTAAATATACAAGCATATGAAAACAATTAACTATGGAAAAGCAAGTTTTACTCTGACGGAAGAAGAGTTTAAGAAGTTTATAAAAGCAACAGAAAACTCTAAGCGAGTTTATATACCACGATTAGAAGTATTTTTATCTGATATGTTTATCTGGGCTGGTGAGAAACCTGATGATAACAACAGAAAATTATTACACGATGGTAGTTATGCTATCAAAAGATTTGGAGAATGGTATTCTGAGAAAATGCCTGATGCTAAAATACAATTAAAATATTACCCAGAATTATTAAAAGATGAAGATGTTGAAACTAAAAGACTATCTTAGAAAATTAAAAACAGAAGTAGAAAAAGATGGTTTTCAAAAAAGTGATAAGTGGGAATTGTATCAAGACTTATACAAGATACAAGTGGTAGAAAACAAACATTATATAAAAATCTACATAGTTGAGAGAAATAAATAGGTTGTGGAGTGCCTCGTATGGGGTCTGGTTGCCTTTCTAAGCGATTTATATCGTAAATAGGTATAAAGTATCAAGTCAGAAAATTGAAGTCCTTAAATCGCAAGTTTATAAAATAATAAGTTGTATGTAAAATACTATGTTTGACAGATGTATTTATATATGATAAGATATAAGCAATAACTAACAATTAAATAAAATACTATGATTAAAAATTATGACCAAGAGATTGAGAAGATGTATCACCCTGAGAACTTTGAAACAGTTGAAGAGTGTCCATCTTGTAAGGAAGAAGATTTCAGACCTGTCTTAATCGGAAACGATAAAGATGGTTGGAATAAAACAGGAGAGTGGCAGTGTGGTAGTTGCGATTACCAAGATGTAGAGCCACACGACTGTAAAAGTGGAGAAGAAAGTGGTTGCGATTGTAATAAATTAAGAGCAAACTTATGAAAGAAGAATTTTTTAAGGATTACCAAGCACTAGTCCAGGACACAAACAGATTAAAAAAGAGTGAAGCAAACCCTTTCTTTAAATCTAAATATGTTCCATTAAAAGAAGTGCTTAAAGAAGCAAAGCGATTATGTAAGAAGAATAATTTTATCTTCATACAAAGACCAAGTGTGTATAGCGATAAGGAAGAGATACAATCTACCCTTATTACAGAACTAATACATATTTCAGGCGAAAGTATTAAAGGTGAGATTAAACTTGTGGCAAAAGATAAAGATGACCCACAAAAATTAGGTGGTGCTATAACTTATATGAGAAGATATAGTCTATCTACTATGCTTGGTATAGAAGAAGAAGATGATGATGGTAATAAAGCAGCAGGAAATGTAGCAAAGAATTTTTCAAAACCTGGAACAACTAAGGCACCATTCTAAATATATGAAAAAACTAACAACATTATTTATCTATCGTAATGAGTTATCTAATGCGAAAAGAAAACTCAAATGGTGGCAGTTTAAGAAGAATAAAAATTTTAATGATGATATTAAAATCTATAATAAACAAATAGACCAAATAATAGAAGAAGAAATATTAAAATACTAACAATAAAATTATGGGAAAACAACAATCAATAGGGGCTTTATGGCTTAAAGAAGCTAAATCAGGTATGGTTTATATGTCTGGTGTTATAGAAATAGACAAACAAAAGACACAAATCGTTGTATTCAAGAACGATAAAGAGCAAGATAATCAACCAGATTATAGAATACTTGAAAATAAATCAACAGAACAAAGAGAAAAAGAAGAAAAAGTTGAAGAAGTAAATATCGACCAAATTCCTTTTTAATATGTTAAATCAAACAAGAAACGAAAAAATTATTGAGTTAGCCAAAAATGATACAACCTATGAAGAAATGGGACAGATGTTTTCTATATCAAGAGAAAGAGTTAGGCAGGTTTTAGTTGAGTTAGCACCAGACTTAGTGAAAGAAAGAAAGCTAAACAGAATTAAAAAGTATACCAATAGGTGTGAGTATTGTGGTGAAGTAAAAAAACATACATACTCAAAATCAAGTTATGGTATAATCTGTGAAGAATGTAAAGAGAGTATCATTCAAGGGAATAAAGAAAGATGGAGTAGACATCACGACAAGTGTTCCAAGTGTGGTACTGTTGATATTCCACATAACTCTCACGGACTATGTAGTAAGTGTATTTATAAATGGCAATACAATAACCTACCAGGAAGAAAACAAAGAGCAAAAGAATTCACTGAAAGATGGGCTAAAAATAACCCAGAAAAAATTAGAATAATACAGAATAGAGCTGTTAAAAAGTATCATAAAAAACTGAAAGCAGACCCTGTTAGATATAAAGAATATCTAAAAAGACAGAACGACAGACGCAAGTTAAAGATGAAAGACCCAGAATATGGAGATAAAATGAGAACATATTACAGAGAAAGGTATCATAAGAATAAGGTACACATTGGGCAGTCACCCATAGATGTGCGACCAGAATAAAAAGTTGTTAAGCTAACTTTTAATGAAGGGTTGTAGTGAAGAGTATGGGCTTCGCTACTTCCTTATAGGGTATCAACTGGAATGTTATCATACTCACTTTCCACATTGGTACTCTGTAAGGAGGTTTCATCATAGTATCCTCCTTATGATAAATTGAGTTGGTAAGTATCGGGCTTACCATCTCTTACAAGCATCTTAATTTAGGGTGTTTATAAGAGATAAATTATATGCTAAAAAAAGAAGTAATAAAAGAACTAAAAAAACATAACCTTAAATGGGAAGATTTTATTGACTTTATGCTTTGTCAGGCAGCTGGAATAAAGAATGGTGAACCAGATTATTATGAGTGGGATGTAAAGATATTTATAAATAATAATAAATAATATGCCAAAAACAATTACAATAAGTGATGAAACTTACAAAAAAATTAAAAAACAAATAGAAGAAGATAAAGCAGGAATTATAATTAGACATCGTTATACTAATGAGGTTATATTTGAAAGTAAAGCTGAGACATATCAAGATGCTGACCTTCGGGGTACTAACCTTCGAGATGCTGACCTTCGGGGTGCTGACCTTCGGGGTACTGACCTTCGGGGTGCTGACCTTCGGTATGCTGACCTTCAGAGTGCTAACCTTCGGAGTGCTAACCTTCGGTATGCTGACC
>JADHUX010000038.1 GCA_016784285.1 Parcubacteria group bacterium | reverse complement strand
ATCCGCGAGCTTGAAGGAATACTCAACTCTATAATCTGCCAGTCTCAACTCAAAGGTAAGGTCCTCTCACTGAGCGACATCCGAAGTCTTATAAAAAACAATGTAAAACCAAAGAAGTCAGTCTCAGTGAAGGACGTGATCAAGCAAGTTGCAGACTTTTACAATATTGAAGAAGATATCATTTACAAAAAGACTCGTGTGAAAGAAGTTGTGAAACCAAGACAACTAATCATGTACATACTTAGAGAAGACTTCAATGTTTCTTACCCTACGATAGGGCAGAAGCTCGGAGGTCGAGACCATACGACAGTTATTCACTCGTGTGACAAGATCAAGAACGACTTAAAGGTAGACAGTATCCTTATGAAAGAGGTTGAGCAGATCAGAGCGATGTTAAGTTAATGTGGATAAGATTGTTAGTAAGTTATGTATAAGATTATGGATAACTTTTGTATAAATATTCAGTAAAAATACCGAAATAAAAATACAAAAGTTATCCAATAATAAAAAACAACTTATACAGAACTTGTTAACAAGAAAATGTGGATTAAAAATATAGAAAGCGCGTTTAAGAATATACAAAAGAGAAAGTTGTACACATATACACATAGTTAATAATAGTAGTAATAAATAAATATAAGAAAAAAATAAAACTATAACTAATACGAAACAAAATATGAAAATAGAATGTACAAAAGAAAATTTAGTAGAAAGTATTAGTATCGCTGAGAAGATCAGTGGTAAGAATCTTACCCTACCTGTTTTAAATAATCTACTACTTGTAGTGAAGGGAGGTAAGTTCTTCATCCGCTCTACAAACCTAGACTTAGGTGTAGAGATCGAGGTCGCATGTAAGGTTGAGAGAGAGGGTACAGTCGCAGTATCTGGCTCAGTGCTCCATGGACTCGTTTCTACTATTTACAACTCAAATAAGGTAAATCTAGAAGTTGTGAACGACAACTTAGTAGTTTCTACTCCTTCAAACAATGCTCTTATAAAAACAGTCCCAAACGACGACTTCCCCACACTTCCAAAGGTAGAAAGTGACGGAAACATTAATGTTAAAGCCGTAGATTTTATAAATGGCCTCAAATCAGTGTGGTATAGCGCTTCTATATCATCTATCAAACAAGAGCTTTCTAGTGTATATATTTACCATAAAGACGGTAAAATAGTCTTTGTTTCTACTGATTCCTTCAGATTGGCAGAGAAAACAGTACAAATTAAAGACAAAATAGACGATTTTGACCCGATTTTACTACCACTTAGTAATATTTTAGAGATTATAAGGGTTTTAGAGTATATTGGTGGTAATATAGACATAAAGATCAGTAATAATCAGATTTCTTTCATTTCAGACAAGATTTACCTCACAAGTAGACTTATAAACGGAAATTTTCCTGATTATAAACAGATTATCCCCAAAGAATACAAGACAGAAGTAGTGGTTCTAAAGCAAGATATTATAAATACCCTTAAAAATACTAACGTATTCTCAGACAAGTTTAATCAGGTAAGTTTTAGTATTAACCCTACAGAGAAAACCTTTACAGTAAGCTCCAGGAACGAGAACGTAGGGGAAGTGACAGACGCAGTGGATGCCGCTATTACAGGCGAGGGTCTAAATATAAACTTCAACCACAAATACATCTCCGACTGCTTCCAGTCCATAAATCAGGATAGTGTGAGTTTTGAGTTTGCTGGGCTATCAAAACCTGTAGTAGTTCGCGGAGTAGGCGATCCTTCATTCTTCTACCTAGTAATGCCGATGAATAAGTAAAAAGCGTATAAAAAGATTTTTTCTTTTTATACGCTCAACTACTTATAATGGTTGGTGTTTAAAAATATTTTTAATACTGAAGAAAATATAATATAAAACACCACATGCAGCTGTCGCAACTCCATCTATAACAAGCCACTCACCATGTTTATTTTCTGGATATTTAAAATATAAGAAACCTCCTAAAATTACCAACAAAAAACCAATTATAATAGCAATTTTACTTAAAAATATTATCTTTTTATCTGTCATTACAGACCCCCTTTTTAAAAAACTTAATTTTAAACCTAGTTTAAGATATCACGATGTGTTTATTTTGTAAAATAGATAAAAAACGAACTCTTGAATTAACTCTAGAGTTTAAATCGCGGGAAAAGGTCTTTCCTCGCGAAACAGAGTGGAGAGAGGTGAGACCTTGAGGAGCGGTTTTGGTAAAAAAAACCACAACGGCTCAACTTCCCCGAAGTTGAGCCGTTGGGTTTTTGGTATAATGTACAACATGAAAGAAGTTTCAAAAGAATGTAATATTTGTAAAATACCACCAATATTACTTGGTAAAAGGTTTATGATGCCACTTCTTGGGCATAAATATTCAAAAATATTTTATAAAGATATAGAGAAATATTTAGTAGATTTAGATATTGAAATAGTTGGTAGCTTAGTACAAAAAGGTTGGACTAAAAATGATGTAGATGTAGTTGGTAATAAAAACGACACTAAGATATTTGCAGAAAGATTAAAAAAAGAAAATATAAAAATACCAGTTCATTATTGTGGAGGGCATAACGATCATTCACATATCAAATGTGTATATTATGGAATAAAAATGGCATTCACTGGTAAAGGGTATTAGAGTTAAATAAGATAATATAAAACATGTTTATTTTAATAATAGCGATACTGGGGATAGGTTTTGGGCTCTATTATATAACCACTATTGATTTTGAAGTAGGGGACGGCTTTAGTGAAGAGAAGAAAGGTGCACGTGACGTAGACTACAAAGTCACAGAAAAAGAAGAAGTAAAAAATCTTCTAAATTAACTCCTCACCCCCCCATTTTTTTGGACTTAACCCCGTCGCTCGCAAGCGATAGGGGTTGACAAAACATACTATTTATATATAATATCTAAAACTATATTTTTGTTCTTTTAGAAAGGAGGTGGAAATTGAAAAGATTTATGATTCCACGAATTGCACACTGCGATACAGGATGCATAACGTCCCTAGAGATACTTCGGTTCTCTAGGGCTTTTTATTTGCATTCCACCCCACATTCATATATATTGTGTGGAGATTAAATAAATAAAATTCTTTTAATAAAAAGGAGGTGTTTATGTGTTCAAGAGCCGAGATTGTAGAACGTAGACATTGTTATGTATGTGGGGGAACATATTACGGTACTTTAGGGCATCCAGGTTGTCCGGGGTTTGGCGAAAGAAAAAAGAAAAAACCGAAAAGAGCTAAGTCAAGAAAGCAGGAAAAACCAAAAATAAGTAGGGTAACGAAGAAAAAAATGCCATCAAAGAAAAGAAAATAAAAAAGGGACCATATAGATAAAGGGGCGCATGTAATAAGGCGCCTCTTTTTATTTACACATCCACCTTAGACTTTACCCCGTCGCTCGCGAGCGACGGGGTTGACAAAGTGGTTAATATTGATATAATACAGGTAGCAAGTTAAAGCTTTTTAATTCAAATTAGTTTTTTAGAGGAAGGAGAAGTAAGATGGTTAATTCAGGAAAAGATCCTAGACTTAAAGATTTGGAAAGATGGCTCAAATCAGCATGTCATGATCAAAACCACCTAACATTAAAAGAGTTATTTAGGGAAGCTGAAGGCAAGGGTATGAATCTGATCATTTGTTTAGAGAATATAACAGGTGAGGGTAAATTGACAGATAAGATTGAAATTCTCAAAAATATGATCGAAATACATGAGGAAGATGGAACCGGTTTTGCATGAGCAAAACCGGTTTTTTCTATTTGATTTTTATCTGTAGAGTAGTAATATTATATATAGAAGGAGTATAGAATAATTAAATATATAAGGAAGGAGGAGTAAAATGATTGCTATTACGAACAGTAAGTTAGTTAGTAGAAGTAGTGGTATAGGTTTTCTAGATATTCTTTTCTTTATTTTGTTTATATTAGTATGTCCATTTTTTGTATTTATTAGTAGTGAAGCATTTGTTAATAGTAGTACTTTCCGACCTGTTTGTTTAGGTGTATTTATATTTGTATCTTTGTCTGCAATAGCTATGTTAGTCTGGAGAGACAGAAATAATACAAACAAAACAAAACTTTGGATTTGGATAAGCTTAGGGTTTGCGATTTTTCTATTAGAATATTTTGCATTAGTAGAGGTTGTACTGTTTAGAACCGTACTCAGTATCCCGGCTTAAGATCTAATTAAAAGACTATTTGGTTTAAACCAAATAGTCTTTTTAATTTTGTTATAATATCTATATGTTTAATATAAGCGACTATTTAGCAAAGTTTAAAAACATCACACCACCCGACAAGTTTGTAAAAGACGAGCTTATAGCTGTGGTTAAAGAAGTAGCTGGTATAGATATTGAGAAGAGTAATATAGACGTCCGTAATGGAACTATCTTTTTGTCATTAGATCCACTCATTAAAAACGAAATCTTTCTAAAGAAAAACGAAGTACTAGAAAGTTTAAAAGAAAAGCTTAAAGTTTATAAAAAGACAGTAAGGAATATTCATTAATGCTCCTCAAGGCCTCACCTCTCTATGCTTCGCTCCGCGAGGAAAGACCTTTTCCCGCATTAGAGATTTACATTAAAGTCCATCTCTACTTCACCCATATTAAATACGTTATCGTATCCGATGATCTTTAATTTGTTTTTACTCTTTATATTGTCCAGATTACTAGGGATGAACGAGAAGCTAAACGGAGCAACTTTAGACGAGCCGACGAACATATCGTTTATAAAAATATCTATTTTAGTAAGAGGGAAATGGCTACTTTGAGTAGTGTTTATATTGATCTTACTGTTTTTTGCATAATTAATATTTGAAGTTGGGTTAGTTATGGTAATAGTCGGTTTGAACTCTGGCTTATGTATGTCGTCTGTAGCTGTAGGGAGCTCACCTATAGTAGTAGAGGCGAAGCCGTTCTCTATGCGCCATTGTTCCACAGGGTATTCCCAGAATTTAAACTGAGAGTCTTTTTCTGGTTTCTCGGGGTTTGCTCCGTTAGGGTCAGTCTTGTCTACCCAGTAGAGTATAGAGTGTATATCTGTGAGTACTTTGTCTTCTTTTGTTTGCTCTGGTGTATACTCAGTAGCAAACTTACCAGAGATGCTGTCTATAGTGTACTCCACACCACCATTCCAGACACCTTTGAGGACTGGCTTCAGATCTTCTTTATTTGTCTCGTCTGGTTTTCTAAATTTCTCGTCGTCTAGTACAGCAAGTGCTTCTTGCATAAA
>JADHUX010000037.1 GCA_016784285.1 Parcubacteria group bacterium | reverse complement strand
GCGATGTGGCAGCGACTGCATTTGTAAACATCTCAACAAAGACAAGTAAAAAAGATATTACATACGTAACAGACGAAGAAAAGGGGACGATCTTAGAGAAACTTGAAGCAGTAGGTGTCGCAGAGTATCACTACAACCATGAAGACGACGACGCGCCTATGCGTCTCGGTTTGATAGCAGAGGAAGCACCTACTGAAGTACTCTCTGTATCAGGCAAAGGTGTAGACATTTACAAACTTGTTACATTTACACTTGCAGGTGTGCAAGAACTTGCCGAGAAGGTAGGGGATTTGGAAGTGCGTTTAGCAACGGTTGAAGCGCAGTTGGCAGCAGGAGTGTCAGGTTCTGGAAGTAGCGTGGTTTCATTGCGGGGAGTTATAGATGGGCTAAGCACTCTTGGTACAAAAGTTGTAGATGGAGTACTTACCGTAACTGAATTCATTGCAGATTCCATTTCAACAAAGTCATTATATGTAAAAGATGATTTTGTAATAGGGAGTGCGGAGAAGCCGATAGGTTTAACTATCTATGACAAAAATGGCCAAATTGGGTGTTTAGAGGCAGATGATGTAGTTGCTGGAACAATTAGTTTAAAACCTGGAGCTTGCTCAAATGATTCTTCAATAACCACACCAGAACAAACCACCTCAACCACCACCACATCCACAGATACAGAATCACCTGTAATCATAATCAACGGCAACAACCCAGCCAACATAAACATCGGCGATGCATACTCTGACCTAGGAGCTGTAGTCACAGATAATGTAAACGACAACCTAGGTATAACAACATACCTAGACGGTACATTAGTATCTCAAATCACACTAAACACAGCTAGCTCAACCACATACACAATATCTTACGTAGCTGTAGACCAAGCAGGCAATACCGCTACATCTACAAGACAGGTGATAGTAAGTGATCCCGCAGAAACAACAGCAAGTACAGCAACGAGTACACCGCAGTAAAGTTTTTCTAACTTAATTTTTGTTGAGAGTCTTTGTGCTTATTGAGTCAATTATACACAGTCCATATTTTGGCTAATATTAATATGCTGTTATTATATATGTATTATAAATAGGGGGGGATTATTATTAATATAATTAGTTATTATTTATGGAATATGCAAAATTAAACGTGGAAGATAAAGACAAGACACCACGGTTTGAAAATATGGCACTCTATTTGATTATGGGTGTTATGTTTCTTCTTCCTATCTTCTTTATACCTTCATTATCAGTTCCTTTCTCATTCACAAAATCTCTCCTGATCTTTGTGAGTATTTTGGTAGCATTTTTCTTATTTTTGATTTCAAAATTAAAAAGAGGGGAAATCGTTCTTCCTCGTAACGGTATAGTACTTATTGCTTGGGCATTGCCGGTTATATACCTTTTGTCGGCAATATTTTCCGGAAATAGTAGTATATCGTATTTAGGACAAGGCTTTGAAATAGATACATTTGGCTTTATTACTATTATGGTATTAATGCTTTCTTTAGTACCGCTTCTTTTGAAGACAAAAGAGTCTGTATTTCGTATTCATATGGCATTAGTGCTCTCTCTAGGAATATTGGTTATTTTTCAAGGTTTACGACTAATATTTGGTGCTGACTTCTTGTCATTTGGCATATTTACAACACCAACCGCTAACTTACTTGGAAAATGGAATGATCTAGGTATTTTCTTAGGACTTACTACAATACTTTCTCTTATTACACTAGAAGGATTAAATCTTAATAAATTATCACGGTTTATACTATGTATTATCTTAATTATATCAGTTGTCTTCCTTACGATTATTAATTTTTTCCCGGTATGGCTCTTAGTAGGACTTTTCTCTCTAGGTTTGCTGGTATACAGTCTTTCAAAAAGTATATTTAAATTTGGTAATAGTACAGAACAGTCTAATAAATCTGCAAATCAAGAAAAAGGCAAAGCAACAATACCATCTATTGTATTATTGATAATATCTGTAGCTTTTATTGTCGCAGGTTCATTTTTAGGTGGATATACTTCTTCATTGTTTGATGTCTCTCATATAGAAGCACGTCCATCATGGCAAAGTACTATAGATATAACAAAAGAAACATACAAAGAAAATTTACTATTTGGCTCTGGTCCTAATACGTTTGCAAATCAGTGGACAAGACTAAAATCACAATCAATAAATAATACATTATTTTGGAATATAGATTTTGAATCTGGAGTTGGGTTTATACCGACATCATTTACAACCACAGGAGCAATAGGCGGTATTGCGTGGATAGCATTCTTTATATTTCTTCTATATAGTGGATTTAAAAATCTTATTGTTTCTGCTATTGAGGACAAAGCATCGTATTATTTGTCAATGTCGTTATTCTTAGGATCTATATATTTGTGGGTATTCACTATAATATATATTCCAAATGTTGTTATAGTTACTCTTGCATTCTTGCTTACCGGTATGTATATAGCATCACTAAGGCATAGACCAAGTGCACCTATAGAAAAGATTATTGATTTTGCTTCAAATCCTCGTATTGGATTTGTATCAATACTTGCATTAACAATACTACTTATCATAAGTGCGGTGTCGCTTTATTTAGTTGGTGGGCAATATACTTCTGCAGTTGCATTTCAGGGTTCTTTAGTTGCTGCAAACGTTGAAGGAGATATAGAAAAAGCAGAAAAGAAAGTCGCAACTGCTATTAAATTAGGCAATAATGATAGATATAATACATTTGCAGCTGAGATAAACTTGGCTAGGATAAATCAAGTATTATCTGATGAAGAAAAAGATCTAGAAGAAAGAAGAACTGAGTTTCAGAATATTTTAGCTTCTGCTATCTCTAATGTGCAAGCAGCTATAAAGATTGATGATAAAAATTATCAAAACTGGAGTATGCTTGGACGAGTATATGGC
Source organism: Parcubacteria group bacterium (assembly GCA_016784285.1). Taxonomy (GTDB): domain Bacteria; phylum Patescibacteriota; class Minisyncoccia; order Phycocordibacterales; family UBA2163; genus UBA2163. The sequence continues at coordinate 2,469 of JADHUX010000037.1, read as the reverse complement.
TCTGTAATACCTTTAGGGGTTGAGGGAGCATACGAAAGTGCACAGCGGTCTTATTCACAAGCACTTCTCTTAAACCCACATAGCCCAGAAGTACTTCTTACACTTGCAAGACTTGAACTCGCAAAAGATAGTGGAAATATTGAAGGAGCAAAACAATTTATAAGTTTGGCTCTTGGTAAAAAGAATAATTACACAGAAGCAATATTTCTACTTTCACAACTTGAGATACAAGCAGGTAACATAAAAGGAGCTATAAAGTCAGTTGAAGCAGCTGTAGTTATAGAACCAAATAATCCTACATTTTTCTTCCAGCTTGGATTGTTGCAAACAAATGAAGGTAACACTGAAAAAGCGATCAATGCTCTTGAGAAGGCTGTAATACTTAATTCACAATATTCAAATGCAAGATACTTCCTTGGTGTAAATTACTTCAATGAAGACAGGGTTGATGAAGCTATAGAACAGTTTGAAGTAATAGCCACTCTAAATCCTGGAAATGAAGATGTAAAAGCCATAATAGAAAGTCTTAAAGCAGATGAGAATCCATTCCAACAAGCAGAGTCAGATACTCTACCTATAGAAGGGGAATAGACTGGTTTTAACAACTAAAAACCTTTATACTGTGTTGTATACAAACACATGGTAAGACGTATATTTAACCTAATACATAAAGAGATAAACGGTCTTCACGAGGCCGCTTATCTTTTGGGTGCCTTTGCTTTGCTTTCGCAAATATTGGCGCTTTTTCGTGACCGCTTACTCGCGCACTTCTTTGGTGCCGGAGCAGTGCTCGACACATACTACGCGGCGTTTCGTTTACCGGACATTATCTTCGTAGCTATAGCTTCTATCGTATCTGTATATGTGCTTATACCGTTTCTTGCAGAGAAGTCCGCAATCTCTAAGCTAAAAGAAAAAGAATTTATTAACACGATCTTCTCTGCTTTCTTTTTGATAATCATTATTGTGAGCGTCGTTGCTTTCATATTCACACCACAGCTTATGAAACTCTTCTTCCCAGGGCTTATGGAGTCTGCGCAGTTTGCTGACCTTATACTCTTGACCCGCGTGCTTTTGCTTCAGCCTATATTCTTGGGTATTTCAAACCTATTTGCGAGTATTACACAAATCCACCGCAAGTTTGTGCTTTATGCGCTCTCACCAGTGCTTTACAATATCGGTATCATAGTTGGTATTGTATTTTTCTATCCAAGTTTTGGTTTTATAGGTCTTGGTTACGGTGTAGTACTCGGTGCAATACTACACTTAGGCATACAGATACCGTTTATAGTTAGAAACAAATTTCTTCCAAGGGTCGCCCTTGGACAGCTTAAGGAAAACTTTAACGATGTTAAAAAAGTTATCTTTCTTTCACTTCCAAGAACTTTAGCGCTTTCTGCGCACCAGATATCGCTCCTTTTCCTTATCTCTTTTGCCTCACTTATGACAAGCGGGTCTATTGCTGTGTTTAACCTCTCATTTAACTTACAGTCTGTACCACTTACTATCATTGGTGTCTCATATTCTGTGGCTGCATTCCCAACTCTTGCGAAGATGTTCTCAAATGGCGAGAAGAAAGAATTCTTAAGCCAGGTACTTACAGCTAGTAAGCACATCATCTTTTGGTCGTTCCCAGCGATAGTGCTATTTATAATCCTCCGAGCGCAGATAGTCCGTGTAATACTCGGTTCAGGTGAGTTTGACTGGGCGGACACCAGGCTCACTGCCGCAGCGCTCGCACTCTTTGCAGTTTCTATTGCTGCGCAAGGTTTAGTATTGCTTTTCGTAAGAGGATATTATGCAGCTGGCAATACCAAGAAGCCTCTTATACTAAACTTAGTATCAGCTGGTCTTGTGATAGTATTTGCTTTTGGACTTGGAAAGGTCTTTGCAGGGAGTCCTACATTTCAGTACTTTATAGAATCACTTTTTAGAGTAGAGGGTATAGAAGGCACGTCTGTACTGATGCTTCCGCTTGGGTACTCTATCGCACTTATACTAAATGCGACTGCGTTTTGGGTAATGTTCCAGAAAGACTTTAGTTCGTTCTCACGTTCGCTCTCCAAGACATTCTTCCAAAGCCTTTCAGCTTCTATATTAATGGGTTTTGTCTCCTATGAATTCTTAAATGTATTTGACGACTTGTTTGATATAGATACATTCTGGGGGATCTTCTCTCAAGGGCTATTTGCAGGGATAGTAGGTATAGCGACAGGTGTGATGATGCTTGTACTTCTGGGCAATAAAGAAATAGGTGAGGTATGGCGCTCACTCCACTCCAAATTCTGGCGCGCAGATACTGTCATAGCAGAACAAGAAGAGATTTAGTAGAGCTTGACCTCGTCGTTCGCGAACGACAGGGTTGACAAAACATATACAAAACATATACTTATCATATATGACTACACAAATAGCATTTAAAATAAAAGAAGATGTTAAAAAAGCGGCTATGCGCAGAGCTGACAGTGA
>JADHUX010000036.1 GCA_016784285.1 Parcubacteria group bacterium | reverse complement strand
CAACTTGCTTTTCTACTTCTGAGCTAACTTCTATATATTATTATTTTAATTTATTTAATATAATATTTATTTATTAAAATAATCTTCAACTTTTTTATTTGCTGTTTTGATTTCGCGAGGTGGAGTTTCATTAGATTTCTTTTTAAAAGCATGTACTATATAAAAAATATTTTTTACCCATTTTCCAAGAAATCTAAACCAATGCTTATTAATCTTTGTTCTAACCTCAGAAAGTTCAGTTTTTTTATCTAATAATTTTGTATGCTTAGAATTACGAAAACTTAATAAAGTATGCTCTTGAAAATACTCCAACTTCACATTTATTTTTTTATAAGAATTTTCGTCAAGATTTTTTAGAAAATTTCCAATGTAAAGTTTCTTATTTTCTTTCTCACAAAATTCAAATTCAATTTTTTTCATATTGTTAACTTATAAGGTCGACCTTATTAACTAGTAATATACCATATATGTTATATTACCACTATTATATTGTCAAGGCTTTTTATTGCCCTATCTACCAAAATATGCTACAATTTGTGGGTTAAATACTATAGTCAGTTGATAGAAAAAGTACGAATAAACAACAGCATACGAGCAAATGAATTGCGAGTTATGGGCGCCGATGGCGCTAATTTGGGTGTTATTTCGCTCTCTGAGGCACTTAAGCACGCAGAAGAGTCCGGCCTTGATCTTATAGAGATCTCGCCAAAAGCGAACCCACCTGTTGCAAAAATAGCTGATTATGGTAAATTTCAATACGAGCTTAAGAAAAAGAATAAGGAAATAAAGGCCAAGACTAAGGTTACAGAAACAAAGGTTGTGCAGATTAAGATAGGTACTGGCGAAGGCGACCTTACTCTTAAAGCAAAAAGAGTATCTGGGTGGCTAAAAGAGGGACATAGAGTGAAGGTGGATTTGTTCTTATTTGGACGATACAAATACATGGAATTTAACTTTCTTAAAGAAAGACTTGAAAAATTCCTAACACTCGTTACAGAAGAATATAGAACGGCTGATCCTATAAAGAAAAGCCCTAAAGGATTAAGTACAACTATAGAAAAAAGTAAAAAAGTATAATGAAAACTAAAAAAATATTTTCAAAAAGATTAAAAGTAAGTAAGAACGGTAAAATAACCGCGCGTGTTCCTGGTCAAAACCACTTCAACGCTAAAGAATCAAGCTCAGGTAGAATGGCTAGAAAAAGAAGCGCTGCAGTTAATTTATCAAAAAGAGTTAAAGCTAAACAAATTGGAATTTAATAATATTTATTATGGCAAGAGTAAAAAGAGGAACAACAGCAAATAAAAGACGTAAAAGTATCCTTAGTAAAGTAAAAGGGTATCGTTTTGGACGTAAGACAAAAGAGCGGCAAGCTAAAGAAGCTATTGCTCACGCTGGTACACATGCATTTGCACATAGACGAGACAAAAAGAACGATTTCCGAAGACTATGGAATATAAAGATCAATGCAGCTACTCGTGCTGGAGAAAACCCAATTTCATATAGTAAATTTATAGGAGCTTTAAAGAAAAAGAATATTAACCTAGATAGAAAGATACTAGCAGATCTAGCAGAAAATTCTCCAGAATCATTTGAGAGAGTTCTAGAAAAAGTTAAATAAAAAAACCCGTCGCTCGTGAGCGACGGTTTTTTTTATTTAATTAGATTATCTGGATTTGGTATACCCATACTACCGTGGTTCCTATATACTCTACCGCGATTTTCTTTTTCTTGTATAACTTTTTCTATTACCTTCTCTACAAGCCTTTTAGGATCAGTATCAAAGATTATCTTGTCATTAGTTCTGTTACTTGCATCTAGCATATGTTTAAGCACTTCGTCTGTCTCCCAGTCTCCTTCTAGTATTCCTATTGGTTTACCGTCTTCATATGCGACTGTAAACTCATTTATAGTACCTATCCTTCCACAGCCTATAAACACTGCATCTGCTGAACGTGTAAGTATAAGGTTTCTACCTGAATACCCAAACCCTGTATAAACCATGACATCCATATAATCAAGGGGTAACTTGTAAAACTGTAAATGCTCTTCTTCTGTAGATGCAGGAGAGAAACCAATAGATATACCACCCTCTTCTTTTGCACCTGTTGCAGACCAAAACGGAAACCCTGTAGTAGCCCCTGTGGTTAAGATACCACCTTGACGAACTATCTCCCTACCAAGCTCTTTACCCTTTTCAAACGCGTCTATACCACAGTGCCCAGTCTCTGCAGCTCCTGATACGCAAAGTTTTAATTTATAATTATTTCTTTCTTCTTTTCCATCTTTATCCATATTCTTATTGTAGCATAAATTAATTTTTAAAATTCAAAGCTTTCCCCAAGCTTAGGAGCTATAGCATCTACACCTACATAATCTCTTAAACGCTGTGTTAAGAAAAGTGCAGACTTTTGCTCCCCCATTACCACAAATACTTTTTTCAAGGTTTCTACAGAATTATCTACAAACTCTAACAATCCATCGGAGTCTCTATGTGCAGAATATCCTGTAAGATTTATTACTTTTGCTTTTACTTTTACTATCTGGTCCATAATCTCAACTTCTTTTGCTCCGTCTAAAAGCTTTCTACCAAGACTTCCTGCAGCTTGATACCCTACGATAAGAAGTGTACTGTTTGGATCAGACAAATATGTTTTCTCATGGCGTACTATTCGCCCACCGTTTGACATACCTGAACCAGCGATGATTATCTTTGGATTTGGAGTGTCTATAATCTTTAAAGACTCTTGATGATGCTCTGTGAACTCAAGAAGTGGAAACTTAAATATATCGTCTCCTCCTGCTATCTCATCTTTTACACCCTTATTAAAATTCTGAATTCTGTCTTGATATACTTTTGTTACTTTTATTGCAAGTGGTGAATCTAAAAACACAGGTATCTTAGGGATCTTACCATCTTCAACTAAATTATTGATCTCATATAGAAGGACTTGCGTACGCTCTATAGAAAACGCAGGGATAAGAAGCGCGCCACCTCTGTTTATCGTATTCTCTATTGCTTCTTTGAGTTTTTGATTACGTTCGTCTATATCTTCATGGTTTCTGTTTCCATATACACTTTCTATAATCATATAGTCAGCATCTTTAATTTCTTCAGCATCTCTTAGAAGTGGTGTAGGAGAATTACCTAAATCTCCTGTAAATACAATTTTCTTGCCCACGCCATCAGGCGGGGTAAACTCAAACTCAATCAAGCTTGAACCTAAAATATGCCCAGCGTCTTTAAATACTGCTTTTAGATTATTGTTTATGTTTATTTGTGTTTTATATGGGACCTTCTTCCAAAGTGACATTGTCTTTTGTACATCTTCTTTATTATAAAGTGGCTCTATACCTTTCTTTTTTGCCTCTTTAGAGAGTACCCCCATACTATCTATAAGCGATATTTCTGTAATTTCCATAGTTGCCGGAGTAGAATATATCACTCCATTAAAGCCCTCTTTGACGAGTTTAGGGATTCTACCTATGTGATCAAGATGTGCATGAGTAATGAAAAGAATATCGATACTTGCTGGATCATATGGAAATTGTTCTTTGTTTTTATCTTCTGCGAAATCTCCTCCCTGAAACAGCCCACAATCTACAAGTATCCTTTTCCCTCCGCCAGCTGGCGGATTTTCTTCTAATAAAAAGTTAGCTCCAGTAACTCCACCTGTACCACCATGAAATGTTAATTTTAATTTATTATTTTTCATTTTTTAGATATTTTTTTGCATAAACAAATGCTGTAATACCTCCAAGTGTGTCCATAATCAAATCAAGCGGTGTATCTACAAAATAACTAGCTTCATTTATAAATACAAGCTTTGCCCATACTTCCCATACTTCCCATACTAACCCAACAAATAAAACAGACGCTATAGTGATTAGAAAAATTTTACTTCGTTTTACTAAGTCAATATCTTTATATACATATCCAGAAAAGAAGAAGAACCATAGAACAATAAGACCTACCCAAAGACCTCCTAAAAAATGCATGACTATATCAAACCACCAAAATGTCCAGTATAAATAAAAATTTATTGCAATAAAGTCTAACAATGCAATAATAGCTACCAATATAAACTGTTCTTTAAAAAGCTTTTGCTTTAACATTTGTCAATTATAACACAATGTAAACCCATCAAAAAACCGCCATGTCGCTCGCGAGCGACATGGCGGTTTTTTGATGGGTTATCTATCATGTTGACCACAGCTTACGCTATGTGGGTGTTCATAGCATTGTACCACGGCACAATGACTTCCAAACTCCCTTGTCAATAAGTAATCTAGACAACATGTTAAATAACCCTACCTATATTATACTCCTCTAAAATACTTTATTCAAGTATCCCATCCAAATCTACATCGTATAAAATAGCCTCTTGTACAAGTCTATAATTTACTAATTCATCTTCAGTAAACCAAAGTTTGATTTCATCTTCTGCTTCCTCTACTGTACCTGAAGCATGTAAAACATTTCTTACAGCTCTACCTGCAGTGTCTGACATCACATAAGAATCAAGAACAAAATCACCGCGAATAGTACCTACATCTGACGAAAGTGGTTCTGTCGCACCTGTGATCTTACGTACTATACCTACTGCGTGCGCGCCTTGCCATACCATCATTATTACCGGCCCACTTGTTATATATCGTTTCAAACTTTCAAGTACAACTTTTGTAATCTCAAGAGGGTCTTCTGATGGTGGTTTTACTCCCTTTTTGTGGTAGTTTGCAATCGTTTTCTCTCCAGTTTTTCGCATCCATTCTGGGTCTATAGTGTAGTGTTTTTCAACCATTTCAGGTGTAGCAACACCCATCTTAAGCCCTACAAGCTTAAGACCAATCTTTTCATATCGTTTTATCACTTCCCCAATAAGAGACCTTTGGACTCCGTCAGGCTTAATGATTACAAATGTTCTTTCTTCTTTATGATGTTTGTCTGACATAATTAAAAATACTTTAAATTAAATAATACAAGTTTGAATAATAACGCACTATTGTACTTTAGTCAAAATCTCAGGGTTACCTTCTGTGACTAAAATCGTGTGTTCAAAATGCGCGCTGTTTTTACCATCAGCTGTTTTATACGTATAGTCGTCATCTGCGAGTTCAATACGAGAATCACCAGCGTTGAGCATTGGCTCAAGTGCAAGCACCATTCCTGCTTTTAGGGTCGCACCGTCCCCCTTGTCGCCAAAATTCGCTATATAAGGCTCTTCTGCAACCTTATACCCTACACCATGCCCACCAAGCTCTACAGGTAGCCCGTAGTCATATTGTTTTACGTATTGCTCTATAGCATAGCCAATGTCTCCTACAGTATTGCCTGCACGTGCTGCCTTTATCCCTACCATAAGTGCTTCTTTTGTAATATTTATAAGTT
>JADHUX010000035.1 GCA_016784285.1 Parcubacteria group bacterium | reverse complement strand
CTATGTCATCTGGCTTTCGGATAGCCAGATGATTACCTAAACAGCTTATTATGACTTCCAATATCTGCAAGTACTAAAATCAAATTTTTCTTGTCTTTTTCTTCAACACGTCGCCAAAAGCCTCATCTACAGATGAGTAGACTTTTCCTGTTTTTTTAGCTTCCATAATCTCTTTTAAGATATTTGTCTCTTCTTCTTCAGAAAAACCATTCTTAGTGATTGGTATAAATGGAATAGACTCTGTATTAATAACACGAGAAAGAAAAAGCTTTATCCCTGAAGACATATCGATCCCCATATCTTTAAAGACTTTTTGGGCTTTGTTTTTAGTCTTTTTATCTATGCGAACTTGTAGTGTTGTATTCATAATATCTCAAGTATATCAAGTGTACGTACATTGTCAATCACTTAAATGAATCCACCCATTTTACCACATTTTACGCCTTTTGAAGCAGGGTTGGTGGTTGGTTGACCCCGTCGCTCACGAACGACGGGGTTGACAATGGTGTGTTTTAATGCTATCCTTTTAGTAGCAAATTATATTGAGTTCTATACATAAAAATCTTAAAGAAGGGAGTACCCAAATGAAACATAAATCTGGAAATATTATAGTAGAGGCGTTTGTAGAAACCTGTAAAGATATTAAAAGAAAAAATAAAATAATTCCTAAAGCTGCACGACTTTTAAAAGAAGGTGGAGAGGAAGTTAAATGGACAGCAGTTAAAATCTTAGGTGAAATAAGCACTGATAAGACTACTGAGATATTACTTTCTGCTTTAGAGACTGAATCATTTGAAGATATAAAAATCTCTATTATTGAACAACTGTCTGCTCATCTACATGAAGAAAAAGTATCTCAGGCAATAATTTTAATAGGAAACGACCCGAATCCTCTTGTAAGAGAAAAAGTTAGAGAAGTTCTACAAATAGAAGTTGAATTTAATAAATTTTATGGGGGGAAATAAAGTATTTAGAAAAATACTTAAAGGTAGAAAGTTATTATACTTTCTACCTTTTTTTATTAAAAAACCGTGCAATCCCTGACCCCAACCCAACGGCTCAACGGGTTGAGCTGTTGAGAAAACGGTGGACCTCGTCGCTCGCGAACGATGGGGTTGACAATAGCTTAGTTTAATGCTATTCTTTCTAAAGTAATTAATTTTTGAACATTAACAAAGGAGTTAGAAATGAAGATAAAATTGTTTTTTGATTCTGTGGAAGAATTTGCTGTGTTTATATTGTCAGCAAGTTCAATGAAACTTGATCTTGAGTATAAACGCTTAAAGACCAACTACCCGCAACTTGGTTTTTTACACATGATATCTGAAGTTCATGTAAATGGTACCGCATACTCTGTTGAGCATATAGGCAACAAAGAACCAGCAGTGGCATACAAAATCGTAAACTTTATGCTAAATGATGTACAGATAAAAAATGACGCTGTATACATTACAGGATTAGCTGAAGATATAGACGGTTCTGAAAAAGTCCATGAACACATACTTAAAGGTCTTCCTGAAAGTTTCTTATTAATTGAAGGATGGCGAACAGATCACACTAATTATCTTTTTCGTAAATTAAACTAGGCAATTACTTAACTTTATAAAGGAGTAAATATGTTTATTAATCCTAAGATTGCAGAGAGTATTCTAAAAGCATTAAAAAATGCTGAAGAGGATAGTAATCCAATCACACTTGCTGATGCATTAAATCGTTGGGGTTCGGGCTCTACATGGGAGGATTTAGTTGATGGATTCTACATTGAGCGTTACCCTAAAGCTGTTACGTTAACTAAGAAAGGTTTAGAATGGTTAGAAGAAAATGAAAGAAAAAGTAAAATAATGCTCGAATGTCCTGGATGTTCTATTAAATTATCAATGAATGATTTAGACTCTCAAATAAGTCATATGGAAAAAAATCATCCTGAGATAATCAATCAGCGTTTAAAAGAAACTAAGTTTCAAATACCTTAAATGAAAGGAAAGGAAAATGACAACCAAAGATAAAATCGGTTTATTATTATTGTGTTTAGGAGCAGTTGGTTTTTGTGGATGTGTATTTTATTTAGGATATACAAAAATAGCACATGATTTAAAATTTTCAGAAGAAATATCTCTGGCCTTTAAATTAAGTCCCCTTGGAATACCGTCAATGATATCGATAGGTATCGGTTTATATCTTATTGAAACAAAATAAATATAGTATGTTGTTCAAAAGACCACAGGTTGCCCTGTGGTCTTTTTTATATTTATCAAATTTTATATTGATACTATGGCTTTAGGTCGTATATTGCATCTGTGTCTATACTAGTAAAGTCAGTCTTTGCACTTGACGAACCTTCGTCAGGACATTGGTTTGTCTCTGACATTGCGGCAGCGTCGATGTCAGAAGTTAGAACATCATGACTTCCGTCCTCTAGTGTTACCCCTATGTGATAATCTATACACCCTGCCCCGATCGGTGAATAGTAATATTCTGTATCACCTGCTCCTAAAGGAGGTACTGGGATATCTGGGATATATCTTGGTGTTACAAGATTTGCTACAGTCAAAGCTGACGGATATCCTTGATTATCTTCATAATAAAGTTGTAACGATGTCTGAATCTGTCTTAAATCAGAGATCCTTTTTGCATCTCGTGATTTCTGACGTGCACTATTTAAACTTGCCATAACAACAGATGATAGGATACCTATAATAGCAATAACTACCAAAAGTTCTATAAGCGTAAATCCTTTCTTTTTCATAAATTATAATATTTATATTTACTTAATAAACCTTATCTATATAAGTATATACTATAAATCAATACTTAAAAGCCAAATTTTTATTAAAACCTTTATTATTGATTTTTCTTGTAAATTCTTATATATTACATTTAGATAAATTAAACGAATGAACTTTAAAAGGAGGTGAAAATTGAAAACAATTTTTAGTAAAATAGAAGAAGGTCAACGATTTAAACCATACCTTAGTAAACGCAATGTAACTTGTTTAAAGGTTGGAAATACTTATATTGAAGGCGGTGCTTTACGAAATGCAGTAATCCTTCTTGGCGATGCAGATCAACCAGCAAAAGATCTAGGGAGTCTTTTATTTTTTCTTGAAAGTAGTGAAGTTGTTCTTGTATCTAAAGAAAAGGTATCTGAAGATTTGGATAAAGATAGTTCTAATTCGATTTGCTTAAATTGTCAAAATCTAAGTGCTAGTAATAGTAAAATTCCGGCTACTCCAGAGGGTGGAGATCGTAATGATAAATTACACATCTGTCCAAATGATAAAAATAAGTGGGAACAATTTAACATTAAGCGTCACTTATGGAGACAAATAACAAGCAATAGAGATTGGGAGATCTTATCATATGCAGTAAAAATAAAAAGTAGCCAAGATATATAAGCCAGAAATTAAAACTGTAGTAAATAGAAAGGAAAAGAATGAGTAAAAAACCAACCTCTGATTTAAAAGAAGTTAAAAATGCATTTGTTACAGGCAAGAAGAAGGAAAAAGCTCTTGATAGATATTACAAAGAAGTTTCAAAACATTTTAAAGCAGAAGAAGAGGCACAAGCAAAAGCACAGAAGAAATTTAGAAACCTAAGACTAAGAGCCTGTTACTGACAGGCTCTTTTTTGTTACGTAGCATGCTACGTAACAAAGGTATTTTATACATGGATTTAATCCAAAAATAAGCTATAATGGCAAAGAGGTTAGATTAGAAAATCAAAAAGATATTGTTAAATATATAGATCTTTTTGGAACTAGTAATTCAAAACATAAGAGAAAATTTAATAGATAGACATTGGGAGGGTTGACTGAGCGGTCGAAAGTGCGCCCCTGCTAAGGGCGTAGGCGGGAAACTGCCTCGAGGGTTCGAATCCCTCACCCTCCGCTTTTTTTGTTACACAACATACTATGTAACAACTTATAACCAAATTGGTTAACAAAACACCATGATAACAATAGACGATTTTGCAAAATTAGACATACGTATTGGTAAAGTACTCTCTGCAGAGGCTGTGCCAGAGGCAGACAAGCTACTTAAACTTGTCTTTGACTTTGGTGAGGAACAAAGGCAAATCATGGCAGGTATTGCCGAGCATACTGAAGACCCAGAGACTCTTATAGGTAAAGAAATCCCTGTAATAGTAAACCTTGAACCTCGCAAACTACGAGGCTATGAAAGCCACGGTATGATACTCGCCACAAGTGACGAAGAAGGTATAGCACTACTACACCCAGCGAGAGACGTAACACCCGGAAGTAGTGTGGGGTAAACCAATATGCTAACACCTTCTCAAAAAGTAGCCCAAATGTTCCTAGTCGCACTTCCCTATACTACAGACGAAAAGGAGCTTTTTAATATTGTAGAAAAATATATAGAAATAGGTATAGGAGGCTTTATGCTTGGTATCGGTGGCAAGCTACCGTATGTACAAACAGACGGTGTAGTAGATATTACAAAACTTAAGAACTTGGTGGACAAACTAAAAGAACTTGACTCTAGTCTGTTCATAGCGATAGATGGTGAAGGTGGTAGTATATTTAATCTTTTTGAAAACATATCTGCACTTAAACCTCAAGGTTACTATGGGATGGATTATGAAGAGTCTCTAAATACGGGACAATACGAAAGAGATCTAAAAGAATATATAAGTATTATGAAAAAGGTTGGGATCAATATGAATTTCTCACCTATCTTTGGTACAGCTAAAGAAGGCTATACAGGATATCTAAGTGCTTATAGTAGAGCATATTCTGATAAAGATGAGACGGTAGAAAAACTAAGCAATATCGCTGTTAAAATGATGAATGATAGCGGGATAATTGCCGTAGGTAAGCATTTCCCAGAGTACGGCTCTATAGACAAAAACCCACATACTGATCTTTCAAAGATAGAAAGTTATGACGAAAGTGCTACATTAAGCTCAGCCATACTGAAGGATAATATAAAAGTCGTAATGAAAGGACACGTACTCTCACCTATTGATGAAATAGTCCCTGCGACTATCTCAAACAAGGTAGAAAAGTATTTGAGAGAAGATCTAAACTTCAAAGGACTTTCAATGACTGACGAAATCTTTATGCATTCTTTAAGTAGGTACTATGATGCCTCTGATGGTGACACAGACCACACCAAAAGAGCTATCGATGCTGCAAAAGTAAATGACATAATACTTATGAGCTACCCCAAACAAAAGCACGGTGACGGTACAATACTACAAGTAGAAAGCCATGACCACTTTGAGAAGCTACACCGTGCCGTGGTTAAAGCAGTAGAGCAAGGTGACATAGATGAAGGAAGTATAAACGAATCTTTTAATAGAATAATTACTTTAAAAAAATTAATTATTCAATAAAACCCCGTCGCTCGCGAGCGACGGGGTTTTATTGAATAATTCTACAATTTAAGAATTAAATTTCTATAAATTCAGGTAATACTGTAACCTCTACAGAGTCTTGTATTGTAGTACCGTTAAATGCTGTACAATCA
>JADHUX010000034.1 GCA_016784285.1 Parcubacteria group bacterium | reverse complement strand
AAGAAGTACTTCAGAGAGAAGTCAGCAGAAGAACAGAGAAAAGGCAATGCAAATCCTTCTAGCAAAACTTGAGGTTATTAAGATGGAGGAAGAGGCTAAAAAACTCGGAGCAGAAAGAAAAGAGCAAATCGGCACAGGAGACAGATCAGAGAAGATACGTACATACAATGTGCTTCAAGACAGGGTAACTGACCACAGGCTTAAAAAGTCATGGCACAATATAGAGAGTATCTTTGAAGGAGAGATAGGGGTTGTCGTAGAGTCTTTTGAGGAAGAAAAAGAAGAATAAAATGGTTATAAATTTGCATAAAACCACATAATTTGGTATTATCTTACGTATTATATGGAAACAAAGGAAATAGAAAAAAAGGAGAAAAATAGTAAAAATACGGGAATAATAGACCGTATGTTTGCTGTTGGAGCTCACTACGGCTATTCAAAGTCTAGACGACATCCATCTGTAAAACCATACATATTTGGTACTAAAAACTGGGTAGAAATAATTGACCTTGAAAAAACAAACGATCTTTTGACATCTGCAAAAGAGTTTGCAAAGCAATTAGGAGCTGAGGGCAAGACCGTACTCTTCGTAGGAAGTAAAAATGAAGCAAAAGAAGCTATACAACAAGGAGCTGATTCAATAAACATGCCGCATGTTACAGGTAGATGGATTGGTGGAACTATCACAAACTTTTCAGAGATAAAGAAAAGAATTGGTAAAATGGATGAACTTTCTTCAAAGAAGGACAAGGGAGAGCTAGCTCAGAAATATACAAAAAAAGAACAAGTAATGCTTGACCGTGAAATAAATAATCTTAAAGAAAACTTTTTTGGTATTAAAGATATGACAGAAATACCAGGCGCTTTATTTATTATTGATACAAAAGCAGAAGCAATCGCAATGAAAGAAGCAAAAGCAAAAGGTATACCAACAATAGGACTTCTTAACTCTGATAGTAATCTAAATGAAGTTGATTATCCTATCGTTGCAAATGACGCAAACCAAGCATCTATAAAGTTTTTTATAGATGAAATAATTACAAGCTTTAAAGAAGGAATTAAAAACTAAATATGGCAATAACAACAGACCAAGTAAAAGAATTACGAGAAAAATCGGGAATATCTATAATTCAGTGTAAAAAAGCACTTGAAGAAGCAGGTGGAGATATGGAAAAAGCAGTCGTAATACTTCAGAAAAAAAGTGGCGTAGCTGCAGACAAAAAGTCTGGGCGTAGCCTTAAAGCAGGTGCAGTACAGTCTTACATCCATAACTCTGGCAATGTAGGCTCTATGGTACTTCTTTTATGTGAGACTGATTTTGTTGCTAAAAACGAAGAATTTGTAAAACTTGCATATGATATCGCAATGCATATTGCAGCGGCTAATCCTAAGTTTACAAATAGAGAAGAGATCACAGAACATGAGGTTAATACTGCTAAAGAAGTATTTACAAAAGAAGTAGAAGGAAAGCCTGAAGAAATGAAAGAGCAAATACTAAAAGGTAAGATTGACGCATACTTTAAAGACAAAATCTTACTTGAGCAGTCATTTATAAAAGATCCAAATAGTACCATACAGAGCCTTATTGAAGCTGGAACACAGAAGTTTGGTGAGCGAATTCAAGTAGGTGAGTTTGCACGTTTTGCTGCATAAGTGTAATATTTAAATCATGACATCAGTATTTTCATTTGGTATTGTATCTATTGCTATCATAGGAATGATAGCAATGAAGAATTGGGAAATAAAAAGAGGTATGACTGTGTTGCACGACGTTCGTTTTAAAGCGGATAAAATAGTAGCTTCATGGTTTACTTTTGTGAAAAGTCATATTCCTACACAAGGAAAGCATCTTTCAAAAGAGATTACACACCATACGGTATATCATGTAAGTCATGCTGCACTTGGTGTGGTAAAATTTGCTGAAAGTAAGCTCGTTCGTATTATTAATTTCATAAAAGGGAAGGGTGTAATAAAGAAAGATAGAACTACTTCGCATTATATGAAGAATGTGTCAGAGTACGAAAGACATCCAAATAAAAAATAAGTTGAAAGTTTAATAAGCCACCTTAGCTCAGTTGGTAGAGCAACTCTTTTGTAAAGAGTAGGTCGTCAGTTCGAATCTGACAGGTGGCTCAAGATAAACACCCTTCGGGGTGTTTTCTTTTTACCACATGTCAGATTCGAACATTTGCTGTTTCTAAAAGTAAGGTGATATAATAAATAAATTATTAGAGTAAGAAAAAATAAAGTAATGAATGAGAATCAAGGCGGAGATCGCCAAATGTTTGAAGGTAACTGGACATGTTCTAGTTGCGGAGCAGGCATTACACAATTACCGTTTCAACCAGACCCAGCAAGAGAAGGTGGGCTGGTTTGTAGGGATTGTCATAAACAAAGAATGGCAAACAAGCCTAGGAATGATGGTCCAAGAGAAATGCATAAAGGTGATTGGAAATGTGCAGGATGTGGAGGGTCTATTACAGAGCTTCCATTTGAGCCAGATCCAGCTAGAGCAGATCAACTTAAATGTAGAGATTGTTTTAGAAAATAATATTTCTATAGTTAGCAAAACAAAAACCCCCGCCAAAGGCGGGGGTTTTTGTTTATATTACGCTTTGTTAACTGCAGTAGCGTTAAGTCCTTTTGGACCTTCAACTACTTCAAATGTAACAGCGTCACCTTCCTTCAGATCGTTAAATTGTGCATTCTGTAGTTCGTTAGCGTGAAAAAAGAGATCTTTTTCCTCACCATCACGAGCTATGAATCCAAATCCTCGGTCAGTAACTCTAGCAATTTTTCCTTCCATTTTATTGTAAGAAACTAGTCTATTAATATACAAACCTCTACAACTCTAGAACTAAACTCGACATAGTTTCCCCAGACAGCTTCGATTTGATTGACTCTATACTAGCATACACCTTCAAAAAAGTCAAGCTATTGACAATATATTAATATAGTGTATATTATAGCCTGTATTTAGTACGTTGATATATTAATTTTTTAATTGAAAAGGGAGGGTAAAATGAGAGTATCTATGACGTTTTTCGTAACAATGTTTTGTTTCCTATCTGTATTCACACTGAGTACGGTAAAGGTAAATGCAAAATCTGATGAGAAATCGATCATTGCGGATGTGATGTCAAAGGAAGATGAAGTAAAGTTACGCAAGCAGTTAAAGCAATTTGCTGGTGTATTTGGTGTAGAAAGCAAGGTAGAAGAACCTCCACCGCCAGTTGAAACAAAGAAAACAATTGCCGACGTTGCTGATAAAGGGCTTGAAATGGTTGAAGGAATGGTTGCACAACTTTCTTCAACTTTGCAAAAGATTGCTCCTGATGTATGGCGTATTATGTTGAAACAACAATATGTAAAAGCAGTCAGTGGAGTAATTACTCCTTGGAGTATTGTACTTTTGGTATTTATCTTCTTTAAAATATTAAGTAAGAAATGGAATCCAACAGACAAAGATGCTGAAGAGTGCAAAGTATGGTTCGTATACATCATACCTATAATAGCCTCTATCGTCTTTTGTGTATTAGGCATAATCGGTATATCTAATGCTTTTAGATATGTAATAAATCCAGAATTTTACGCGATCAAAGACCTTCTTTTGGTTTTACTTGGTCAACCAAGTGCTGGTTAAAAAGTTAATTGTAATAATTTAGTACAATAAAAGTGGATAGGCTTCATGCCAATGTCCGCTTTTTTTTATTTCTTCAGAGCTTTTACACGAGCATTCTCCGTTAGGTGTTGTTTTCTTAGGCGTACATTCTCTGGTGTGATCTCTAAGTACTCGTCGTCAGCCATTACTTCAAGCCCAGTCTCTATTGTCATCTCTTTAGGTGGGGTTATTTTAATAGCGTCATCAGAACCAGACGCACGCATGTTTGTAAGTTGCTTTCCTTTAGTAGGATTTACTGTCATTTGTTCTCCCTTTGAGGTATTACCTATGACCATACCTTCATAGACTTCAGTAGCTTCTTTTATATAAAGTTCACCGCGAGTTTGTAGGTTTGCAAGTGAGAAACCGAGAGTCTTACCTTGAACTTGCGATATCATAGAGCCAGTCGCTTGGTGCGCTATCTCTCCGGCATATGGTTTGTACCCTATAAATCGTGTAGCAAGTATACCTTGTCCTTTTGTATCTACTACAAATTTGTTTCTATATCCAAATAGTCCACGGCTAGGACCCTCTAGTGTTATAAGTACACGTCCTTCATGATTCTCCATATTTTTCATCTGTACCGCACGTACCCCAAGCTTTTCTATGATAGCTCCTTGGAACTCTTCTGGTACATCTACTACAACCTCTTCAAATGGTTCGTGTTTCTTGCCGTCTACTTCTTTTATGATCACTCTTGGCTGTGACACCTGTACTTCATAGCCTTCACGACGCATATTTTCAAGGAGTATTGCTATATGAAGTTCACCACGACCGTATACTGTAAATTTCTCCGGGCTATCAGTATCAAAGTTAACTTTAAGTCCCACATTGACTTCAAGCTCTTTCTCAAGTCGGTCTCGTATTTGACGGCTTGTTACATACTTTCCTTCACGTCCTGCAAAAGGAGAGTTGTTTACTAAAAAAGTAAGCTCAATAGTTGGCTCGTCTACCGCTATAGCTTCAAGTAGTGGCGCATCTTCAGTGTCAGCTATAGTGTCTCCAATATAAATATCTGGAATACCAGCAACGAGTCCAATGTCGCCAGCTTGGATCTCGTCTACTTCTGTGCGAGTCACACCTTTAAATGTAAATAGTTTTGTTATTTTTTGTTTGCTTGTAGTACCGTCTGGCTTTTTTATATACACAGCATCGCTTGTCTTTAATGTGCCATTGTATACTCGTACGATAGCGATCCTTCCTAAGAAGTTGTCGTACGCAAGGTTGAAAGGTTGTGCACTAAGTGGTGCATCAGTCTGACTCTCTGCTGGAGCAACCTTCTCAAGTATCATATCAAGAAGCGGTGTAAGATCTTTTGCTTCGTCGGTCATTTCACGTTTTGCTACACCGTCTCGTCCGACAGCATAGATAACAGGGAAATCTAACTGTTCGTTAGTTGCATCAAGTTCTGTAAAAAGCTCAAACACTTTGTCGTGTGCTTTTTCTACATCTGCTGCTGGTTTGTCTATCTTGTTTATTACTAGTATTGGTTTAAGTCCAAGTGCTAGGGATTTTTTAAGTACGAAGCGAGTCTGGGGCATAGGGCCTTCTTGAGCATCTACTACTAGAAGTACAGAATCAATAGAACGCAAGATACGTTCTACCTCTGAGCCGAAGTCGGCATGACCTGGTGTGTCCACGATATTGATCTTAGTGTCTTTATATTCTACAGAAGCGTTTTTAGAGTAAATAGTAATACCACGCTCTTGTTCAAGCTTGTCTGTATCCATACTTACTCCGCTCTCCACAGCGCCAGTTTGGGCGAGCAGGGCATCTGTAAGTGTGGTTTTGCCATGGTCCACATGGGCTATTATTGCTATGTTTCGTATTT
>JADHUX010000033.1 GCA_016784285.1 Parcubacteria group bacterium | reverse complement strand
CGACTTGTAAACCGTACTAAAGAAGCATGGGCTGATATAGACGTACAGCTAAAACGCAGGTATGATCTTATCCCTAATCTTGTAAATACTGTAAAGGGATATGCAAGTCATGAAGAAGGTACACTTACAAAGGTTACAGAAATGCGTACAAAAGCTATGCAAGGAGGGTCTATAGAAGAACGTGGACAATCAGAAAACATGCTTACCGGAGCGCTTAAGTCTATCTTTGCGCTTGCGGAGAACTACCCAGATCTAAAAGCAAACCAGAATTTCTTAGAGCTTCAACGTGAGCTCTCAGATACTGAGAACAAGATCCAAGCAGCAAGAAGGTTCTACAACGGCAATGTGCGAGATCTGAACACAGGGCTAGAGGTATTCCCAGGGAATATCATCGGAAATATATTTAAGTTTAAAAAGCAGGACTTCTTTGAGCTTGAAGAGAGTGCAGACGCTAGAGAACCTGTAGAAGTTAAGTTTTAAACGCGGATGGAGGTCAGTTCTTGAGTAGGAGTTTGCGACGGGAAAGGTCTGACCTCGAGGAGCGATTAATATTATGGCAACATTGTATACACAGCAAGATAAAAATTCAAGAAAAACATGGTTACTGATGACCGTGTTTTTGATAGTGGTTATAGGCATTGGCTGGGCTTTTAGTTTTATATATCAGAGCCCAGTGATTTTATATTTTGCAGTGTTTTTTGCTATCATCATGAACTTCTTTAGCTTTTGGTATTCTGACAAGATAGTCCTTAAGATGTCAGGTGCTAAACCTGTAACCAGAGAGCAGAACAGGGAATTGTGGAATGTTGTTGAGAATCTCTCCATTACAGCAGGACTTCCTATACCAAAACTCTTCATGATAGACGAACCAGCACCCAATGCATTTGCCACAGGGCGAGACAAAGAACATGCGGTAGTTGCAGTGACTACAGGGCTTATGAATATGCTAGACAAGAATGAGCTAGAAGGTGTTATAGCTCATGAGCTTTCGCACATTGGTAATAGGGATATTTTAATATCTACTATTATAGTAGTATTGGTGGGGTTTGTAACTTTGCTTTCTGATTTCTTCTTGAGAATGTCACTCTTCGGGCATGGTGGTGGTAGAGGTGGGGACGACAGAGCTAGGATGTTCATGACTATCGCTGGTATTGCTTTGGCGATTTTGGCGCCTATCATCGCAGTGCTTATTCAGCTTGCAATCTCTCGTAAAAGAGAGTTTTTAGCTGATGCTTCAGGAGCGCTTCTTACTCGCTACCCAGAAGGTTTGGCCTCAGCGCTTGAGAAGATCGGTACGTATAATAAGCCGATGAAAAAGGCAAACAATGCTACAGCACACCTTTTTATTTCTAATCCATTTGGTGGAAAGTCGCACAGTGGTATAAGAAAGATGTTTATGACGCACCCACCGATGGAAGAGAGAATAAAAGCCCTTCGCAATAAATAAAACAACTTGGTGGCAAGGCACCCAAGTGAATTGGAAAGGTGACAGAGTGGTTTAATGTGCACGCTTGGAAAGCGTGTGTTGGGCAACCAACCGCAGGTTCAAATCCTGTCCTTTCCGCAAAGATTTTTATAGTATAATATCTATATAGAAAAATGATAATAAAATCTAATATAAAAGTAAAAAGTATATTTATTTTGGTATTTATAGGTATTGCATTTAGTTTATTTCTTATGTCTATCTTGGACGGTGGGAAGTTAGACAGAAGTATATTTAAGAGTAAAGAAGTAACTATAAGAGGTATATATATAGACGACATACCAATATGGGTTGAAGTAGCCAATACTATAGAAAAGAGAAGAGTGGGCCTTTCCGGGCGAAAAAAGTTGTCTGAAGACCGCGGTATGCTATTTGTCTTTGACAGACTAGATAGGCACGGTATATGGATGAAAGACATGAATTTCCCAATTGATATTCTATGGATAGATGAAAACCATGAGATCATAGACATCAAAAAAGATGCACAAATAGAATCATTCCCAGAAGTTTTTCGTCCTAGCGATTATTCAAAATATGTAGTAGAGGTAAACTCAGGTTTTATAGAAATGAATGATATTAATATAGGTGACGAAGTGATTTTACAAATTTTGTAGTGATTACACCTAGTCATGTATGGTGATTTTCAGGTACATATTTACATCAACTTTTTTTTATTTTTTGATATTTAAAATCTGCGTTATCCACAGATTTTTTTAAAAATTTTAGGTACAATACTATGATAACTTTTATAAATTAATCTCAAAAAGCAATGTCAGCAACCTCAAAAACATCTCTAAAGAAGAAAAAAATCGATGAAATTATGAATACTAATTCATCTAAAAAAACCACCAAAAAAGCTTCTAAAAGCTCTAGGAGTTATCGTCAATTTGTACCAAAAATCCAAAAAAGAGATGGTGAGATAGTAGTCTTTGATTTTGAGAGAATAGTAAGTGCTATACATAAAGCCATGCTTGCAGGAGAAGAAGGTAGTGAAAAAGAGGCTGAGATTATAGCTCATAGAGTGGCTGGAGATATAGTACATATTGCAAAAAAGTATAAAAACTTCATGCCTACAGTAGAAGGACTTCAAGATACGGTAGAGAAAGAGCTTATTTTGAGCGACTATGTAGCAACATCAAAGTCTTACATTATTTATAGAGAAAGACGAGCAAAAGTACGAGAACAAGGAGTGTCTGTACCTGACGAAGTTAAAAAACTTACAGCAGAAAGTAGAAAATATCTAAGGAACAATACATTGTCAGAGTTTGTGTACTATACGGCGTACTCAAGATGGTCTGATGAAAAAGGTAGAAGAGAAACATGGGTTGAGACAGTAGACAGATATATGGATTTTATGAAAGAAAACATGGGAGACAAGCTCAATGCAAGTGAATACACAGAAGTGCGAGAAGCCATCCTTAAACAAGACGTATGTCCTTCAATGAGACTTCTTTGGTCTGCAGGACCTGCAGCACGTGAGTCAAATGTATGTGCATACAATTGTTCATTTGTAGCACCTACAAGACTTAGAGACTTCGGAGAGATAATGTACATCTCAATGTGTGGTACAGGGTTAGGGTTTTCAGCAGAGTCAGAAAACGTACAGCAACTCCCACAAATACAAAGACAAAGAGGAGCAACTGTAAAAACACACGTAGTAGACGACAGTAAAGAAGGTTGGGCGGACGCATTTATATTAGCTCTTGAGACTTGGTTCTCAGGTAAGGATATAGAGCTTGATTACTCACAGTTACGCCCTGCAGGAGCCAAATTAAAGACTATGGGAGGCCGTTCTTCTGGTCCAGAGCCTCTAATGAGTCTTATGGCTTTTGCAAAAGAAAAAATCTTGGCACGACAAGGTAAAAGACTTAGAAATATCGATGTACACGATATTGTATGTAAGATCGGGGAGATCGTAGTGGCAGGTGGTGTAAGGCGAAGTGCCCTCATCTCACTTTCTGATCTTGATGATCCAGAAGTACGAGACTCTAAAAAAGGGCAGTTCTATATGAATGAGCCACAAAGAATGATGGCAAATAACTCTGCAGTATATACAGAAAAACCTACAGCAGAGCACTTTTTAGACGAATGGACAGCTCTTGTAAAGAGTAAAACAGGTGAGCGAGGGATCTTCAATGCAGCAGGGCTTGAAGCACAGCTTCCAAAAAGACGAACAGAACATTTGAAGAAAATATACGGAGAGGACTTAAGTAAGGCTATGATCCGTGTAAACCCATGTGGAGAGATCTACCTGCAGTCACGACAGTTCTGCAACCTTACAAGTATTGTGATCCGCGCAAATGACACAAAAGAAAAGCTAGAAAAGAAGATGGAAATAGCGACACTCCTTGGTACATACCAATCTTCACTTACAAACTTTGGTTATTTGTCTAAAGAATGGAAGAAGAATTGTGAATCTGAGCGACTACTAGGTGTGTCTTTGACAGGGTATTATGATAATAAGATGTCCAGAGAAGAAGATGTACTTAAGGACTTAAGAAATGTAGGAGTCAAAGCAAATAAAAAATATGCAAAAAGATTTAAAGTAAAAGAATCCACATGTATTACTTGCGTGAAGCCTCATGGTAACTCTTCACAGCTTCTAGACACTGCATCTGGTATGCATCCACGATATTCAAAGTATTATATAAGAAGAGTACGAGTATCTGCTACTGACCCAGTATTTCACATGCTTAAAGACCAAGGAGTACCATATCACCCAGAAGTAGGACAGACAGAAGAGAACGCTACTACATTTGTACTTGAATTCCCAGTAGCTGCTCCAAAGGGTGCTGTCTTTAAAGACGACATTGACGCAAAAGAGATGCTAGAAGAATGGAAAAAGCTAAAAGTAAACTTTACAGAACACAATCCTTCAGTAACTGTGTATGTAGGAGAAGACGAATGGATAAGTGTTGCTAACTTCTTATACGAAAACTGGGACTATGTAGGAGGGCTTTCATTCTTGCCTAGAGCAGGGGGTGTCTACAAACTTGCACCATATGAAGAGATAAACAAAGAACAATACGAAAAGCTTGCAGATAGAGTAAAAGACGTAGATTTCTCAAAACTTATTACATATGAAAAAGGGGACACTACAAAAGGTGCAAAAGAACTAGCTTGTGTCTCAGGAACTTGCGAGATATAGCGCGAGGAAAGGTCGCATTGCGGAATAAGGTCTGTACCTCGAGGAGCTTTGGAACGAAGTGGAAAAGCGGGAAGAGGTCAGTCCTTGGGGAGCAATGCAAATAAAATTTAAATAAAAAGAAAACCCCATGCATCTTAAGACGCATGGGGTTATTTATACTTCTGCTTGGTGGTAGATTGAACTACATTTGGTGGGTCTACCCTCCCCACTTACTATTTAAATTAACTTCCTAGAAAATGTTTTTTGTATTTTTTATACGGGTTATCTTTTTTAAAAAATAACCAAAAAATTATCAACTAGCCCCAAGTGGACGGGGCTCTTTTGAGTCGTCGCACTCGTTTTACCTCCTTTATATTGCAGTATATGGAATTAAAAAAATAAATAATTTTAATAAACGCACCTGGCGCGGCCGGAGTTTAAGAGTTTTCTAAGTGAGACATTGATTTTAGTTGTGTTCGTATTTTCATATTTTCACCCCCTCTCAACTAGTTAAAAGTTAACTTAAATATGCTAAGGTACATCTAATACGCTACAAGTAGTCTATCATATCCCTTCAGACTTGTCAAGTGGTTAAAATATGCTATAATAGGGGAAGTTCTTATATCGAGTGATAGCCCTAAGGGGAGGAAAGTCGGGACACACAGTCCTTTAATGGACAATCGTAGCGGGTAACGCCCGTCGAGAGCAATCTTAGAGTTGCGAACAGAGACGAGCCTATTAAGTTAGGTTGAAACGGCAAAATACTTACGAGTGTGCAAGGCCGAGTCCACCTAGAGTGGAAGTGCCGCAAAGATACAATTGGTAACAATTGTGCAAGATAAATTATCGCATAACACAAAATCCCGCTTATAGATATAAGAATTAAATACATGAAAAACCGGCGCCGTAAGGCG
>JADHUX010000032.1 GCA_016784285.1 Parcubacteria group bacterium | reverse complement strand
AAGAATTCATATTACAGTAGCACAGATGAGAAATGTATCTGTAGGAGACAAACTTGCAGGACGACATGGAAACAAAGGTGTTATCTCGAAGATATTACCAGAAGAAGATATGCCGTACACTGAAGACGGCCAACCTATAGATGTTATCCTTACACCTCTTGGAGTGCCTTCTAGAATGAACTTAGGACAGATTTTGGAGATGCACTTAGGACTTGCTGCACATACTCTAGATTACCAAGCTATAGTTCCATCATTTTCAAGTGCTAGTGAAGGAGAAATTAAAGCTGAACTTAAGAAAGCTGGCTTTAAAGAAGACGGAAAGATGCCACTACATGACGGAAGGACTGGAGAGCTATTTGATCAGGATGTATCTGTAGGATATATGTATATCTTAAAGCTTCATCATATGGTAGAAGACAAGATACACATGCGTTCAATAGGTCCATACTCTCTTATTACACAGCAACCACTTGGAGGAAAAGCACAATCAGGAGGGCAAAGATTTGGAGAGATGGAAGTATGGGCACTACTTGGATACGGTGCTGCCTATACACTACGGGAGATGCTTACTGTAAAGTCAGACGACATACTAGGACGATCCGAAGCATTTGATGCAATAGTTAAAGGAGAAAAGATTAGTCATCCACATACACCAGCGTCGTTTAACGTTTTACTAAATAATCTTCGTGGGCTGTCACTTGATATTCAGCTTAAGAAGGCCTAATCCGTATTAATATGATAAATAAAACAAACAAAACAGCATTTAATACAGAAAACTTTGACACAGTTTCACTTAAGCTTGCATCTCCCGAGACTATTTTAGATTGGTCATTTGGTGAAGTTACAAAACCAGAAACTATAAACTATAGAACTCAACGAGCAGAAAAGGCAGGGCTTTTCGATGAGAAGATATTTGGTCCAGAAAAAGATTATGAATGTTACTGTGGTAAATACAGAGGTATCAGATACCGAGGAATCATTTGTGAACGATGTGGTGTAGAGATAACTCGTTCTATAGTAAGACGAGAAAGAATGGGACATATAGAACTTGCTACTCCAGTATCACATATTTGGTTTTTACGAAGTATACCTTCTAGGATTTCTCTAGTGCTTGGTATATCTGCATCAGATGTTGAAAAGGTAATATACTTTGCAGGTTATATAGTTACAAAGGTTGTAGAAGATGAGAAAGCAAGAGTACTAAAAGAGCTTGATACTGAATACAAAACAAAAGTAAAATCTGCCAATGACGAAAAGACAAAGACAAAACTAAAAGAACTTTTTGTTACTGCAAAAGGTGAGATAGAAGGAATACAAGAGGGAGTTGTACTAGATGAAATTGTATACCACAAATATGCTATTAAATACGGAACTCTTTTTGAGACTGAAATCGGCGCTGAAGCAATATATAATATTTTCAAAAAACTTGATCTTAAAAAATTAACAGAAAAGCTAGAAGCAAGACTTGAAAAAGCAGGATCAGTAGAGCGAGAAAAGCTTAATAAGAGACTAAGTCTTCTGCGCTCAATGGTGGATGCTAATATACGACCAGAATGGATGTTTATGGTAAATATTCCTATCATACCTCCAGCACTTAGACCAATGGTGGCTCTTGAAGGTGGACGACACGCAACATCTGATGTTAACGATCTATATAGAAGAGTAATCAATAGAAATAATCGTCTTAAGAAGCTAAAAGATATTAACGCTCCTGATGTAATCTTACGAAACGAAAAAAGAATCCTACAAGAAGCTGTAGATGCACTTCTAGATAACTCAATACGACACGGTAATACACTATTCTCTGCAATGAGTCAGGCACAAAGACGACCACTTAAATCATTGTCAGATTATCTAAAAGGAAAACAAGGATACTTCAGACAAAACCTACTTGGAAAGCGTGTAGACTACTCTGGACGATCAGTGATCGTAGTAGGGCCTGATCTTAAACTTGACGAATGTGGTCTTCCAAAGCATATGGCACTTGAGTTATTTAGACCATTTATTATTGCGAAACTTCTTGAAAGAGAGTTTGCATACAATATTCGTGGAGCAGGAAGACTGATTGACGAAGGTATACCAGAAGTATGGGCAATACTAGAAGAAGTTATAAAAGGTAAGTACGTACTTCTTAACCGTGCGCCGACACTTCACCGACAAGGTATACAAGGTTTCAGACCAACCCTTATTGAAGGTAATGCTATTCAAGTTCACCCTCTAGTATGTCCTGCATTTAACGCGGACTTCGACGGAGACATGATGGCAGTACACGTACCACTTTCTAGAGAAGCACAAAGTGAAGCTAAAAATATAATATCTGCAAATAAAAATATTCTAAAACCAGGTAACGGTGACCCTGTAGTATCTACAAAGATGCTTGATATCGTACTAGGATGTTACTGGATGACAAAGATCGTTCCAGGAGACAAAGGAGAAGGAAAAATATTTGCTACACCAAATGATGCGATTACAGCTTATGATTTTGGTGACATAGGGTTTAGAGCAAAGATTAAAGTAATGCCTTCTGATAGACCTCGGTACGCGCAGTTTAAAGGAAAACCATTTGAGACTTCAGTAGGTAGAATATTCTTTAACAACACCCTTCCAAACGATTATCCTTATGTTGACTATGACATAAACAATAGAAGTATGATGGCTCTCGTAGAGGATCTTATAAAAGTGTATGGTATTGAACGTATTCCAGCTATTATAAATAAGATAAAGAACTTTGGATTCAAATACGTAACACACTCTGGTATTACATGGGGTATAGATGACGTAGTTATTCCAGAAGGAAAAAAGGAGATTGTTAAATCTGCTCAAGAAAGATCAAGAGAGATATTAGATCAATTTAATGAAGGACTTCTCTCAAGAGGTGAGAAAAGAAGAATGAATATTGAAAATTGGATTGGAGCAAAGAATGATATAGAAAGTCAGATACCAGGCACACTAAAAACAGATGGATCAGTATATGATATGTGGAAGTCAGGTGCTAGAGGTTCTATAGGTCAGATTACACAGATGGCAGGTATGGTTGGTCTTATGCAAAACACAAAAGGAGATACTATTGAATTCCCTATTATTGCATCATTTAAGGATGGACTTACACCTATTGAATACTTTATTACTACTCATGGTTCTAGAAAGGGTCTTGCCGATACAGCACTTCAGACTGCTAAAGCAGGGTATCTAACCCGTAGACTCTTTGATGTTGCACAAGATGCTATCATTACAGAGAAAGATTGTGGTACTAAAGACGGCGTAATAATAAATAAAATAAGTTCTTCAGGACTTGAGATCTCTATCGCTAAAAATATAAAAGGTAGAATTGTTTCAGAAGATGTTAAAGATTCAAAAGGAAAAGTCTTATTTAAGAAAGGACACTTTATGCTAGCAGAAGATGCAAAGATAGTTGAAGAAGCAGGACTTGAAAGTGTTGCTGTACGTTCTCCTATGGTGTGTAAAACACAGCAAGGAATATGTCAGAACTGTTATGGTGTTGATATGACAACAAACGAACTCGTAGCGATCGGTGAAGCAGTTGGTACTATTGCAGCTCAAGCTATTGGTGAACCAGGAACACAGCTTACTATGAACACAAAGCATGCCGGAGGTGCAGCATCTCTCGGAGGAGATGTAACACAAGGTCTACCTAGAGTTGACGAAGTATTTGAAAAGAGAGCTCCTAAGAACCCTGCAGCTATAGCTCATATTGATGGTGTTGTGTCAGAAATAACTAACGATGGAAAGGAGCAAGTTATAATCCTCCTTCCTGAAGGCACAGACAAAGCATCTAAAACAAAGAAAAACACAGAGTATTCATTTAACTTCAGAAGAATGCCACTTGTAAAGGTTGGAGATAAAGTTGAAAAAGGACAATTCTTAACTGATGGATCAGCAAATATAGATGATCTATTCAAATACGCTGGTAAGAGAAAAGCTCAGGATTATATAATCGGTGAAATCAATAAGATCTACGAGCTTCAAGGTGCTTCAATCTCTAGAAAACATACAGAGGTTATAATCAAGCAAATGTTCTCAAGACTTAAAGTTAAAGAATCTTTTGATGAAAGTATGACTCCAGGAGATGTAGTAGAGCAGCATACATTTGTAAATGCAGTAGAAAGAGCAAAAGAAAATGGTTCACCAGAGCCAGTTGCTACTCCTATAGTGCTTGGTATGTCTGAGGTGTCACTCTCAAGAAAGAGTTTCTTATCTGCTGCATCATTCCAGAATACAACAAAGATCCTTATAAATTCTGCAATAAGAGGAAGCGAAGACAAACTTGTAGGCTTGAAAGAAAATGTAATAATAGGAAGACTAATACCTGCAGGAACAGGATTTGAAGGTAGCGCTAAATCAGAAATGATTAAAAAAATCGAAGAAGACGGAGAACAAGTAGAAGGGTAAAAAAAATAAAAAATAAATTATAATGTCATCACAAGTTGAACAAATAAAAGAAAAACTTGGGATCGTTGATGTAGTTTCGCAGTATTTAAAATTAGAAAAGGCAGGAAGTAATTTTAGAGCAAGATGCCCGTTCCATAACGAGAAAACACCTTCGTTTTTTGTATCTCCTACAAGAAACTCTTACTATTGTTTTGGTTGCAATGCTAAGGGTGACATATTTTCATTTGTAGAAGCTTTTGAAGGGCTTGATTTTGTAGGAGCGCTTAAAGTACTTGGAGAAAAAGCTGGAGTACAGATCGTGTTTGAAAATAAACAAGACAAAGATGAGAGAGTGGGACTCTATTCTGTTATGGAAAAAGCATCTATGTTCTTTGAAGAAAATTTAAAGAAAGAAAGTAAGATCCAAGAATATCTAAAAGAGCGAGGTTTGGAGGAAAAAACTATAACAGATTGGCGTATTGGGTATGCTCCAGATTCGTGGAGTAGCCTGATAGATTTTTTAAAAAAGACTCATAGCATACAAGAGATTGAAAAGGTAGGTCTTATAAAGAAAAAAGAAGGGGGTTCAGAATACTACGATAGGTTTCGTGGTAGGATAATGTTCCCAATCTTTGATAATTCAGGTAGAGTAGTAGCGTTTTCAGGTCGTATCTTTAAAGATGACGGAAAATCAGCAAAATATATGAACTCTCCAGAAACAGTACTCTTTAGTAAGTCAAAGATACTTTATGGTTATGATAGAGCAAAATTCTCAATCAGAAAGCATAACTTTTCTATTGTAGTTGAGGGTCAGATGGATCTGCTTATGTCACATCAGGCAGGGTTTACAAATACGGTAGCACTCTCTGGTACCGCACTTACTCTAGAGCACATAGAGCTTCTAAAAAGACTCTCTACAAATATAGTTCTAGCTTTTGATTCTGATAATGCTGGAGTAGCGTCATCTGGTAAGAGCGCAATAATAGGACTTGAAAATAATATGGATGTAAAAGTTGCACACTTAAAAGACGGTAATGATCCAGCAGATGTAATCAATAATCCGTCAGCCGACGGAAAACAAGAATGGAAAGATGCAATAAAGAATGCAAAACATATTGTAGAATTTTCTTTAAATGTACTTCTAGATAAATATCCGCCAGCTGGCGGAGATAAAAGAAGGTTATTATTGCAAGCATCTCAAACAGTTCTTCCT
>JADHUX010000031.1 GCA_016784285.1 Parcubacteria group bacterium | reverse complement strand
AAGGAAGATAAAAAAGTAATAGGTTCTGCAGCTTCTACTATGGAGAGAGTTGCACTTGAGACTCCTGCAATACACAAACTGTTTTTCGGAGGTATACTGTGGGATAAAGATGATAATGAAAAGGGTGTCATGGGGCTTTTCATAAAATCTTTAGAGCTACCACCTCCTATAAGGCTTGCTTTTAGATTTTTGAAATATTGGACTATTATAAATATTCTAAATAAAATCGGTTTTTCAAAGTTGGCTGCAAAAGGTAATGCTAGTACATATGCAAAATCTTCAGCTTTATATACTATTGTCATAAACCAAGATTCACCAGAGAGTTTTATAAATGCTGGAAGAGTTTCTCAGAGAGTGTGGCTTAATGCTACGAAGCTTGGCTTAAGTGTACAGCCAGTCACAGGTATTTTATTTATTGCTCGTAAAGTATTAGCACAAAATACAGAAGTATTTAAAGACAAACATATCTCTCTTATTAAAGAGGCTAACAATAAGATTAAGTCTATATTTAAGACAGAAAACCAAACTATGGCTATGATGTTTAGAATAGGTTTCGCAAATAAGCCAAGTGCACGGTCTTTCAGGACTAGTCCAAATATAAAAGAAGGAGCAAAGTAATAATGAAAAACTTTCAAAGAAAAATAGAAGACTTTGTGTGTGAGAATTGTGAAAAAGCTGTAAAAGGGGACGGTTATACAAACCACTGCCCAGTATGTCTGTATAGTAAACATGTAGACATAAACCCAGGTGACAGAGGAGCAGATTGCGTAGGTCTTATGGAGCCGGTAAGTTGCGAGGCGAAGAAAGATAGCTACGTTATAACTCATGTTTGTGAAGTGTGTAAACATAAAAAAAGAAATAAAACTATTCCACAAGATAATTTTGAAAAAATTCTAGAACTTTCTAATTTTTAAAAAATACAGAACAACTTAATTGTAGATAAATAAAATCAATATTATAATATATAGTATGGATATTTTAAATAATCTTGATTTACTATCGGTTGGTATGACTATCGCTGGTATTGGTATCTTGGGGTTTGTTGTATATTTTAATAATACAAAAAGTGTAACAAATAAAACTTTTTTATTTTTTGCATTGATTACAATACTCTGGAGTATTGCAAATTATCTATATTATCAAGTAGGCTCTGTGACGGCTGCTTTTTGGCTTATAAGGTTTGTTATCTTTCTTGGAGTTTGGCATGCATTTACTTTCTTTCAACTTGCGCGTGTATTCCCACAAGAAAAGTTCAGCTTTTCTGATAATTATAAGTGGATACTTATACCTATAGTTGTAGTTACTTCAATCATAAACCTTACTCCGCTTGTGTTCAAAAGAGCAGTAAGTGTGGCTGAGTCTGGTGGTATAGCAGAGATCGAGAATGGACCTGCTATAGCACTGTTTAGTCTTATTATTACAGCTTTCATAATAAGCGGTATTGTTATATTAATTAGAAAAACAAGAAGAGCAGTAGGTGTAGAAAAGTCTCAATTTAGATATGTTGCTGCAGGTACGTTTTTAACTTTTGTCCTTATTATTGTATTTAATTTTCTACTCCCTGCTTTTTTTGATAATTCTAAGTTTATCCCTCTTAGTGCTGTATTTATATTCCCATTTGTACTATTTACTTCTTATGCGATCTTGAAGCATAAGTTATTTGATATTAAGGTTTTGACTACAGCTATTCTTTCTTTTGTATTGTCTGTAGTTACATTTTTGGAGATTGTTTTCTCAGAAGATATAAATCAAGTTTTGTTTAGAAGTGGTGTGTTTGTGTTAGTGCTTGTATTTAGCATATTCTTACTCAAAGGTGTCAAAAAGGAAGTTACACAAAGAGAACAGATTGAAGAGCTTGCGAAAAGTTTAGAAAAAGCAAATATCCGCTTGAAAGAGCTTGATAAACTTAAGTCAGAGTTTGTCTCTTTTGCGACTCACCAGATACGCGCACCTCTGACTGCGATTAAGGGTTATACATCGCTTATACAAGAAGGTTCATACGGAGAAGTATCAGAAAAGGTTAGTGGTGCAGTAGAAAAGATAAATAAAGCTAGTCATTCACTCGTGCTTGTTGTGGAAGACTATCTAAATATCTCTAGGATTGAGATGGGAAGAATGAAATATAGCTTTAAAGAGATGGATTTTGGTAAACTTACTCGTGATATTGCAGAAGAACTTATACCAAATGTTAAAAAGGCAGGACTTGAACTAGTAATAGATATAGATACTACAAAAGAATATAAAGCAAAGATAGATGAGGGGAAGATGAGGCAAGTTATAGTAAACATAATCGACAATGCTATTAAATATACAAAGCAAGGTTCTATAAATATCTCACTTTCAAAAGATGAAGAAAGAGGTAAGCTTATTGTAAAGGTTGTTGATACTGGAGTTGGTATTACAGAAGAAACAATGTCTAAATTATTTAGTAAATTTATTCGTGCTAAAAATGCAAATGAAGTTAATATCCACGGTACAGGACTTGGGTTATATATTGCAAGAGAGATGGCGCAAGCACATTCTGGAGGTAAGCTTTGGGCAGAATCAGAAGGTGAGGGCAAGGGTGCACGGTTCTACCTAGAGATAGATTCAGTTTGATAAAACATGTCTCTCCTCAGGGTCTCACCTCTTTCCGCTTCGCTTCACGAGGAGAGACCTTTTCCCGCGACATAGCTTTTAAAATAAGCTATTTTTTGGTACTATTTTTATATGGAAACTAAAGAGAAAACAGTGCTTTCAGGGGTTAAGCCTACAGGAGAGCCGCATATTGGTAACTATTTTGGTGCGATGAAGCAGTTCGTAGATCTACAAGAGAAATACGACGAATCGTTGTTTTTTATTGCTGACTATCATGCTCTTAATACTCTCCACAATGCAGATGAGATGAAGCAAAATATATTTGAAGTTGCACTTGATTATCTTGCTATTGGTCTTGATCCTAAAAAGGTAACAATATTTAAACAGTCTGACATTCCTCAGCACGCAGAGCTTGCAGTGATTTTCAATACTATTACGACGATGCCATACCTTATGCGGGCGCATGCATTCAAAGATGCAGAAGCCAAGAACAAAGAAATAAGTGTAGGAACATTTGACTACCCGATGCTTATGGCAGCAGACATACTTATGTATGATACGGATGCAGTGCCAGTAGGGCAGGATCAGAAACAACATATAGAGATAGCTCGTGACACAGCAGAAAAGTTTAACCGTACTTTTAGTGATGAGTTTAAACTTCCAGAACCTCTAATACTTAAAGAAGTAGCAGTAGTTCCAGGGACAGATGGACAAAAGATGAGTAAAAGCTATAACAATACCATCCCTCTTTTTGCAGAAGATACTGAGATAGAAAAAGCTGTAATGAGCATAGTTACTGATTCAAAGTCACCAGAAGAAAAGAAAAACCCAGAAGAAGATAATATATTTGCACTTCATAAATTATTCAGTAGCATTGAAGAATTAGAAGGCATAGAAAAAAGATATAAAGAGGGAGGTATGGGGTATAAAGAGTCTAAAGAAATATTGATAGAGAATATTAAGAAATTCATAAGCCCAATGAGAGAGAGAAGAAAAGAACTTGAGAAAGATAAGGACAGTATAATAAAAATGCTTGAAGAAAATGGAGAGAAGATGCGAGAACGAGCAGAGCAAAAAATGCAAAGTGTAAGAGAGAAGATTGGAGTAAGTTTAAAATAATAAAAACATGGAAAGAATTTATATAAAAGACTTAAGTGAGCATATAGATAAAGAGGTGACTATAAAAGGTTGGATAGATGTTCGTCGTGACCAAGGGAAGATGATCTTCTTTGATTTTCGTGATATGTCTGGCAAGATGCAAGGTGTAGTACTTCCAAATGCCACTGAAGCTCTTGCAGTGGGGGAGAAGGTTCGCCCAGAATGGGTAGTAGAGGTAAAAGGTAAGGTAAATAAACGTCCAGATAATGCAGTGCAGAAAGATAAGCTAAATGGTGAAATAGAGTTAGAGATCCTTGAGATAACTGTATTAAATGAAGCGCAGACACCAGCTTTTGACATAGAAGGAGACGGAAAAGAGATAAATGAAGAGGTAAGACTTCGTGACAGGTATATAGATCTAAGGAGAGAAAGAATGCAAAAAAATATTCGTAACAGACATGAGATAACCCATTTCGTAAGAGATTTTTATAAGAAAGAGGGTTTTGCAGAAATAGAAACTCCAAACTTAACAAAGGCTACTCCAGAAGGTGCGAGAGATTATGTAGTGCCTTCACGACTTGAGCAAGGAAAGTTTTATGCACTTCCACAGTCTCCACAGCAATACAAACAACTTCTTATGACAGCAGGTTTTGAAAAGTATTTTCAATTTGCAAGGTGTTTCCGTGATGAGGATACAAGAGGTGATAGGCAACCAGAGTTTACACAAATAGATATGGAGATGAGTTTTGTAGAGCAGGAAGACGTAATAGCTATAAATGAAAAGATGCTTATAGAACTTGTAAAAACGCTTTATCCAGAAAAACAGATACAAGAAACTCCGTTTCCTAGAATCACTTACAAAGAAGCAATGGAAAAGTATGGTAGTGATAGACCAGACTTAAGAAAAGATAAAAATAATCCAGACGAACTCGCATTTTGTTGGGTTATAGATTTTCCTATGTTTGAGAAGACTGATAGTGGGGAATGGACATTTACACATAATCCATTTTCTTCACCTCAACCAGCTCATATACTAAATTTAATGAATGGAGAAAAAATAGAAGATATATTAGCTTCCCAGTATGACATAGTATTAAATGGTAGTGAAATAGGAGGTGGTAGTATACGAAGTCATAAACCAGAAATCCTTACAAAAGTTTTTGAAACTATGGGTTATGCAACAGAAAAAATAAAAGAAAACTTTGGTCATATATTAAAAGCATTTTCATCCGGGACTCCACCGCATGGTGGTATTGCATTTGGTTTTGACAGGCTTGTAATGCTTCTTCAAAATGAGCCAAACATTCGTGAAGTAATAGCTTTCGCAAAAACTGGAGAAGGAAAAGATCTAATGATGGATGCACCTGCAGAAGTCGGTCAAAAGCAACTCGATGAACTCGGGATTAAGATCTTAAAAGATAACAAATAAGTGTCATTATCCCCATATCAAGGGTAGCCCTTGATATGGATAGTTATATAATAAAAATATGGTTACAAGAAAAATTCCATTTATAGGGAGAGAGTTTTATCATATTTACAATAGAGGTAATGATAAAAGGATTATCTTTAAAGATGATTCAGACTACAAACGTTTTATCCTTTTACTATACCTATGTAATAGTGACATGCCAGTACATATAAGTAACGATCTCAATCAAGGGCTACCCTTGATTGAGATGTTCAAGAAAGATAGAGGTGAACAATTTGTTGATATCGTTACGTATTGTTTGATGCCGAATCATTTTCATATTCTTATTAAAGAAAAGACTGATGGAGGGATCAGTACTTTTATGGGGAAGTTGGCTACTGCGTATGTAATGTATTTTAATACAAAAAATGAAAGAAAAGGTTCTTTATTTGAAGGACCATTTGGTGCAAAACATATTGATACTGATGAATACTTAAATTGGATATTTTCTTATATACATCTTAATCCTGTTAAATTAATAGATAAAGATT
>JADHUX010000030.1 GCA_016784285.1 Parcubacteria group bacterium | reverse complement strand
GTCCCCCTCATCGATAATTTTTTTTTCAGCTAATACTGATAATAGATTCATATATTATACTTTTCAATTGGTCTATTCTGTCTCTTCGCCACTCAAATCGGTTGGTATAAACGGATTTTCTCTTCCTATAGGTTCTGGTACGATCTCTTGGCTAAAGTCTTCCAAGCTTCTAAATGTTTCCTCGGAAAATATACTATCGTCTAACTTTACTGAGCGAATATCCAAAAGCAATGTAAGTAGGTCATTGTCTGCTGCTGATACAGCGCTTTCAGATCCTGAAGTAAGATCAGAAGTAAGGATAGACCCTCCTTCACCTCCAAAATAAGAATTGTAAGCCATACCACCTACGACAACTACGACGATAACTATAAGTATTGTTTTGTATTTTTTAAGAAGTTTCATATTAATTCTTTAGCCAATATGTCTTTAACGCTATATTGTATTCATATAAATTGTTACTACCTTCAATAGCAGTTGCAGATGTAAGTGAAATCCCTGTAATGTCAACAATCCTTAAGCTCCTTTCTAAGTCTCTTATGAAGAGTTTTAAAGATTCATAAGAAGACGATACAGAGAACAATAACGCTATAGACTGATGCTCCGAAGTATCTGGACCAATAACACCTTCTTGTCTTTCTTCTTGGCTGTCGACAACTACGTTTTTCATTCGCATCCCATATGTAGAAGCAATATGGTCTATATCAAGTACAAGTCGTACATTGTCTACATGGTCTGGGAGTAATTTGGATAATCTGTCTAAATCATTAGATGAAAATGTATTGTATTTTGAAAGTAGTTTGTCTCTTACTGCTTGAAGCTCTTTTGACTTGTCAAAAGCTTGGTCAAATCGTTCTTCTTCTATAAGTGTATTTTGGACTTCTTTATAAGTAGGATCAACATACACGAAGAAAAGCCCTATCGCTAAAACTATAAATAATACTGGGAATGTTAGTTTGACCATAATTAATTACCTAATATTAAGTTTTCGTATAATGTCAGCCTAGGATCTATAGTTGCTGTAAAATCAAATCCGATAAAACCTTCTCTGTCTAGATTTAGATTAGAAAAGATCGGATCATGTATGAATTTGTTCTCACCAAATATGTCAGACTGAAGTGCAACAGAGCTAAAGCTAGGTGCTTTACCTTTCATGGTTACCTTTGCTTGACCCATTTCGTCTGTTTCGTAGTTTAGGTTTTCAAACTGCATACTAACAAGTGTATTAGCTTCTAGTAGACTAAAGAAAGAAGAAACAGCTTTATGCTCGCTTAATATTTGATTTGCTGAACGCATACGTGAATCAAGGCGTTCTATCTCTTGTATTATAGCTGGCTCAAAGGCAGCTCTTGCACGGTCTAGAGAATCGCTCTTTCTCTCTAAGTTTTGGATTAAAAACTGTTGGTATAAGAATAATGCTATAGAAAGTACAATCATCCCTACAAAAATAATAAGGGAAATTAAAAATATAATACCAATACTCTTCTGGCCATCATTTGGGCTTTTAAGGTTTGATGATACAGCGAGAGACTTCTTGGGAATAAATGATGTGGGTATATTTTGATCCATAGTATAAATTAATTATACATTACATATAGTACGTATTAAAGAAAATTATAAGTATAAATGTTAATAACCTTATTTATTCTTCTTGGAGTTTTCTAAGGGCAAGACCTATAGCTACAGCAAATTCTGGGCCAACTTCTTTTAAAAGCTTTTCAAAGAAAGCTGGTGATTCAACTTTAGAGAAAGGATCACTCAAGACAACATCAGTCTCAAGTTGTTCTTTAGCAAAATTTACAATACCTTTCATTGTAGCTCCACCGCCTGTAAGTATTACCTTTCCTATGTTTTTGTTGTTTTTCTGCTGATATTGGCGTAGTACTTTGTTTGCTTCAGCAAATATCCGACCTAAACCTGAAGAAAGTATATCTTTAGCATTGGTAAATTCTTCTGAGCTATTTTCAATAGTATTGCCTTCAATACCTGATTTACGTTTGAGTTCTTCTGCTTTTGGTATATCCATACTCAAAGACCTTGAAAGTGTCTGTGTAAGGTTCTGCCCACCACTACTTGCTACATGCGACACTCTCACGATACCGTACTCTACAATATAAAACTTCGTACTAGCAGAACCCATATCAATAACCATAACCGGTGCAATACTTTGCTCAACCACAGACCGTATCGTACTAAAGATCTCTATCTCAAAGAAGCTTACGTCTAGGTCAACTAATTTGGTTATTTCACTGTATTTATTAAGAGTGCTGTTATGGATTGCTACTAAGAGTACCTCTATCTTCTCTCTGGCTGTGGGCTCTTTGTCGGTGTCTTTGTTTTCTTTTTGGTCGGTATTAATAACATCTTGATGTGTAGGGGTTTCGTTGCTTGGGACAACAAAGTAATCCAGACTTACTTCATTGATTGATACAGGGATATACTTCCTTGCTTCAATGGGTATCATGGTAGCAAGTTGTTTTGGCTGGAGCTTAGGCATTGAGATAAGAGATACCAAGCTTGAAGAAAAAGGTATCGATATGCCGGCCTTTTTTGTGGTTACGTTTGATTCCTTTAATAAATCCCTTACAGCTTCAGCGATCTTTGATGCGGGAAGGTTTGTGGCTTGACCTATCTCTGAGCTAGCATACTGACTGAGAGAGAGCTCTCCGTATGTCTCTAGTACCGCTACACCTTTGCGTTTTTTTAGTTGAACAACCTTTATAGACGATACGCCGATATCAATACCTATGACACTTTCATTTTTTTTACTACCAAAGTTAAATAAAGCCATTACTTTTATATTATTCTATTAAGTATAATATAAAAGTATGTATAAACTCAATAAAGCTCTTGGAACAATCTTTGACTTTCTCTTTCCTAAAAGCGAGCTAGACCTACAGATAGAGAAAGAAACTCCACAAACTCTAGCTGGCAAACTCTTGCAAGGTAGGGAAACTGAAAATAGATCGATATATGCCCTCTTTGATTATAGAGATGAAGTGATAAGGCATATGATATGGGCGCTCAAATATAGACGCAATAGGGAAGTTGCAAAAACTTTTGCAGTCTTACTTTCTGACTTTCTTGTAGAAGAGTTCTCCGACCTAAGTGTGTATTCCGATTTCAATAAACCGATCCTGATCCCAGTCCCCCTCTTTAAAAAAAGATTTAGAGAAAGGGGATTCAACCAATCAGAACTCCTAGCAAAAGAGCTGGTCAAAATAAACGACTTTTGCACACTTAACACCAAGATACTAAAAAAGATTAAGAACACTCCACACCAGACCAACTTGCACAGGCATAAGAGATTAAAAAATGTCATTGATTCGTTTGGTGTCACAAACCCAGAGATTATAAAAAACCGCAATATAGTAGTACTCGACGACGTCACCACCACCGGCGCCACGCTAAACGAGGCGAAAAAAATACTCCTAAAATCAGGAGCAAAGAAAGTAATATGCGTGGCAGTAGCACATTAGTGATTAACCCAGTCGACTGGGTTAATCAAAATTTAATAAAACAAACAACCCAATGCATTGGGTTGTTTAAAATGGCTTAGATTGTGGATAAAAAAACCCGCAATCAATAGATTGCGGGTTGCCAAAATTTGGACTTTTTATTTTTCTACTATAGGTAACTGAGAAAATGCGGTGAGAAGAGCTCCTGTAAGTAGCTCTTCTCTTGATGTTTTACCACCGGTGACTGTAGAATGTGGATCGTCAGGACTACCCCCCATCTTTTCGGCGATGACTTGCCCTACGGTTGTTGTATTAAATCCACGTTCTTCTGCAACGTTAAAACAATCATAAGGAAACTCTATTCCTTGAGATGTTACCATGATACGACCTTTTTCTGGATGAAAAATAGTAATAACAGCAATATCTATAATACATTGTCCACATTTAAAAACTCCGTTTTCTATACCAATAAACATTGCATCAGGCTGATTTTGCTTAAGTTTAACACGTGATGCTCTAGACGATGATCCAGAGGATGTATTTAAAAATCCGACAGGTTGTGCATTTTGCCCCATATAATCAAGTTTCACTTTATTTATTGAAGCTTCTATTTCTAGAATATTGCAAGCATTTTGAACAGCTTTATACTTAATATCACTTGTTGATCCTATATAAATCTCCATTCGTATTCTCCCCTTTTTTAAAATAACAAATAACAATATAAAATTTCAAATTATAAGATATCACAAAACTGTATTTTGTCAAGGTTCCAACGGCTCAACGCGTTAAGCCGTTGAAAATGGCTTAGATTAAACCTGCTTATAGCGGAAACACCCTATTTCATGGTCATTGACCATGCCTATGGTCTGTAGGACTGCGTAGATTATGGTGGAACCGACGAAGTTCATTCCTCGCTTCTTGAGGTCTTTACTTATAGTGTCTGAAAGCTCTGTGGTTGCTGGGACTTCTTTCATGCTTTTCCATTTGTTTTTAACTGACTTCCCTTTCGTAAATCCCCATATGTATTTGTCAAAAGAGCCGAACTCCTTTTGGATCTCTATAAAAACTTTTGCATTTCTGATCGCAGAGGCAATCTTTAGTTTGTTGCGTACTATCCCTGCATTGCCTAGTAGCTCCTTAACCTTCTTTGCGTCGTACTTGGCGATCTTCTTTACGTCAAAATTGTCAAAAGCTTTTCTATAATTTCCCCGCTTGTTTAAAATAGTGCTCCAAGAAAGCCCGGCTTGCGCGCCGTCTAATATCAACACCTCAAACAAATGCCGATCCTCATGCACCGGCACACCCCACTCCTCGTCGTGGTATTTTGTCATCAGTTCATTACCTCCATATATTGACCAATCACATCTATTTTGTTTTTTCATGTTGTCTAAATTTTAACATAAAAAATGACCCACCATATGTCTTGATAGACGGTGGGTCATTTGTGAGGATGTTACTTTAGCTTACCTCGGTTTATTCTTCGTCTGACGAAACATTACATAAGTGAACAGATGGTGCCTGAAATATAAGACCTTTTCCGCAGACTGGACAATTGTTATCCACAAGAGGAAAAAGATAATTAAAGGCATTTGTTGCTAAATCCCAAACATAAACTGTCATTCCACAAATTTTCGTAAACATAACTCTTCTCCTTAAAATGTACAATGTAAATATAGTATTTTTCGTAAAAATCACTATTACTACCTTATCTGTTATATTATAGCATTATTGAACTCATTTGTCAATACCACGTAAACACCCTGCTCATGTGGACGTGCGACGTCCACATTATTATGCAAAAAATCAAAGATATATATCCCCCATTGCTGTAAATAGATCTATCATATTTTTATTATATCAAAATTAAGTTACTGGATTGGCATTAATTGAAAAAGAAGATATTTTCTAAAAAGCTGGCTAATATACTCATCTTGATTTGTTAACCATTTTTCAATACTTTCAGCTTCTTCTGCGAATCTCTTTCGTTCTACATCATCTACTATACCTCTTTCTAATTTTGAATGAATTTGTCTTAATTGTACACAATTATCAATAACTTCTTTTCTGTACTTGGCTATGTCATCTGGCTTTCGGATAGCCAGATGATTACCTAAACAGCTTATTATGACTTCCAATATCTGCAAGTACTAAAATCAAATTTTTCTTGTCTTTTTCTTCAACACGTCGCCAAAAGCCTCATCTACAGATGAGTA
>JADHUX010000029.1 GCA_016784285.1 Parcubacteria group bacterium | reverse complement strand
GTATATCCATGTTGATCTTCCTCCAACCTGATTATCTTTTTCCGCTGTATCGCCCATTTCAGCGATAACTTGCGCTTCAGTCCATCCAGGTTTTACATTTCTAATATCTCCAGCAAATACAGAAGATGTTAGAAAGAGTGCTACAAAAGATACAATAAATAAACTTTTAAGTATATTCAGCTTCATTTTACTAACCTCCTTTTCCTTCAAATTAGATTAATTGTAATTAATTTTAAATAGTAGTGTGTCAATGAATTTATAATCTACCTACATACTAACAAATTATTAGCTATTTGTCAATAGCTAATATAAAGATAAAAAATCGTATTTAAGAGGTTTTTTTGGTATAAAGAGCACATGAAAGCTAAGAAATCATTAGGTCAAAACTTCTTAACAGCACAGTCTGTGGTAGATAAAATAGTTGAAACAGCAAATCTTAATAAAGAAGATATCGTTTTAGAGGTGGGGCCAGGGAAAGGGGTACTTACAAAAGCTTTACTTGAAAAAGCTGGGAAAGTAATAGCAGTGGAGAAGGATGACGAACTTATAACATACCTCAAAGAAGAATTTAAAGATGAAATTAAAGATGAGAAGTTAATTCTTGTACACGGTGACATATTAACTTTTGATTTCAAATCTCTCCTCAAGGTCGCACCTCTCTCCGCTTCGCTTCGTGAGGAACGACCTTTTCCCGAGATTTTTAAGATAGTCGCAAATATCCCTTACTATATAACTGGAGAGTTTTTACGTAAGACTTTGTCGTCAGATATTCAACCTACACAAATGGTTTTACTTGTACAAAAAGAAGTTGCAGAGAGGATAGCCAAAAGTAAAAAAGAAAGCATACTCTCTCTAAGTGTAAAGGTTTATGGAGAACCAAAATATATTCAAACTGTAAAAGCAGGAAGCTTTAGCCCGGCACCTAAAGTAGACTCTGCTATTTTATCTATAGAAAATATATCCAAAGACTTTTTCTTGAACACCGAGGTCCGACCTCGGTGTTCAGGTTTAGATCTGGAAAAGTGTTTTTTTAAAGTAATAAAAACCGGGTTTGCCCATAAGAGAAAACTTTTAATAAATAATTTAAGTGTCTTAAAGAGTAAAGAAGTTCTTCAGAAAGCCTTCAGTAAAGCTAATATTGGTGATATGGCTCGTGCAGAAGATCTTGCTTTGGAGCAATGGAAACAGTTGGTTTAAAAGTATTATCCAACCCCACAAATACCTGTAGATGAATCCCATATTACAGCCCTACCCATACCGTATAAATTTTTACATCCAAGAGGTATATCACAACCGCTACTTCCACTACCACAATCTTGTACATACTGTGTGCCACCTCCTCTTATAACCTTTAAGCCACAGTTACAGCATGGTGCGGATACATTGGCGCCAGCACCACCGCCACCCCCACTTCTAAAACAATCTGCAGCACGAGCGTCTTTAATAGTAATATCTTTGACTTTATCCATAAAACTTATAATTTTTTGGCTTGCTTTTTTGCGTGCGTTATACATTATGTTTGCAAATATTTTTTTAGAAAGTTCAGAGCTGATTAATTCATTTCTAAAAAGTATTTTTTCGCTTTCTAAAAGGTCTTTTAATGTTTTGTTTACCCCCACTCTATATTTATTTGCTTCTTCTTGAGTGTAAAAACTTTGCTCTTCAAAAACATCTATTATTGTGTTTACAAATGCAAATATCTTCACTTCTGAATCAAAGATTTTGATTTCTTTATAATCTGTATCTACAAAACTTTGCTCCTCAAAGACATCTTGAGTAAAAACTAATCCGTCTATAAAATAATATGGATAAAGTCTATCAAAAACTTTTTTTTCTATCTGAGCTTCACTAAGCTTTTCGTTAGTATTAAGTATCTGATTTTCAGTATTTTCTTTAAAATCTTCAATCTTTTTTGTAAAAGACGATACTTCAGCTTCTATATAGTTTTGTATTTTCTCTTTTTCTTGTTTTTTGGGGAAAGATAGTACTGTATAAATAGGCTTATTTTCAGCTATTTGGGGCTTAAATACAGTGTTTGACTCTGTAGAAAGACTAGTTTCTAAATTAGTAGGAGGTTTGTTCTCAGTAAATAAGAAAATCCAGCTAAATATAATTATAGCAATAACAATTATAAAGATGATAATTAATCTTTTACTCATTTAAATACGATAGCATAAATAGAAGATTTAAAAGAGATTACTATCCACACAAAAGCACCGTTTTATATATGTAAAAACAAGATATTTGGTATAATTAAGCCATAGTAATTGATAAAAAATTGAATTTTTTATTAGGGAAAAAGTTTAAATTAATTGTTTTTGGATTGCTCATTGTAGCTGGGTTAGGATTTCTTGTGTCTCAGCCAAATAGCTTAAGTTATGGTGATAATGATACATTTTTAACAGAAGGGCTTGATAAAGAAGCTCAAATAGAAGCATTAGGGAATATAAATAAGAAAGATTCTGACTCTGATGGGCTGAAAGACTGGGAGGAAGCACTTTGGAATACAGATCCTCAAGATTCAGATACTGATGACGATGGTACAAAAGACGGTGAAGAAGTAGAGCTTGGTAGAAACCCTACTATTGCAGGTCCTGACGATAAGTATCAAGATGATCCTATTATAAGAAAAGCAAATCCAAACGTTTCAAACGAACTTCTTTCAGAAACAGATAAATTTTCTCAAGATTTTCTTCAAAATTATCTTTCATTATATGATTCTAACGGACCACTTAATGAAAATGATAAAAATAATCTTATAAATATTTCGATTGAAGATATTGTAGGAAAAAATATTTCTATAACAAATTACACACAGACAGATTTAAATATTTCACAAAATATAGACAGTGTTAGTGTAAAAAAATATGGAAATACTTTAGGTGAGATTATTTTAAAACATTCATTTGAAACAGAAGACGAACTTACTATATTTAACCGCTCAGTTACAAACGATGATACGAGAGAAATTGAAAAACTAGACCCTATAATAAATGGTTACAAGAATATACTGAAAGATTCTTTAGCGCTATCAGTACCAGTTGATGCAATAAACGAACATATCACTTTTGTGCAAAGTATAGCGTCTGTCACAGAATCTATTGAAGGTATGCGAGTTATATACACTGATCCTGTAAGAGCTATAGCTGGTATAGGTAGTTATGGACAAAGTACCAAGTCACTTAAAGATGCATTTGATAAGATGGGGTCTTATTTTACAAATAAAGGAATTATTTTTAGT
This sequence comes from Parcubacteria group bacterium, assembly GCA_016784285.1. Taxonomy (GTDB): domain Bacteria; phylum Patescibacteriota; class Minisyncoccia; order Phycocordibacterales; family UBA2163; genus UBA2163. The sequence continues at coordinate 2,999 of JADHUX010000029.1, read as the reverse complement.
AAATATGATAAAGGGTATGTAGTAGTTAATGTTATATAAAATTATGAAATTTTCATTAAATAAAAAAATAAACACCTTAATTGTAATTTTATTTATTATTCAAATTATTTCTTTGTTTATTAATGTTAAAGAAATAAACGCAGCTGTTCCTACTGTTGAGATTGGACCAAACTTTACTCAAAATTCAATAACTGCTGGGACTACAGGTTCTTTGGTAGCTAAAGAGTACAGTCTAGACCCTTTAGCTACAAAAGTAGCGAAGACTTTTATAAATGCTTTTACAGGTAGTCTTGTTAACTGGATTAATTCTGGCTTTGAAGGTAACCCAGCTTTTGTAACTAATCTTAATGGTTTTCTCTTAGACATTGCTGATGCAGAGACTGCACACTTTATAGAAGCCTTAGGACTTACAGATCTTTGTAGTCCTTGGAGTTTGGATATCCGTATAGCGCTCGCTCTTCCTACAGGGCAGTTTCAAAGAGAGTTTGCTTGTACACTTTCTGACATAGTAGCTAATATGGAAGACTTTGTGAATGGCGACTTTAGTCAAGGAGGTTGGGCAGGGTGGTTTGAGCTTACTACTCGCCCACAAAATAACCCTTATGGACTATACCTTATGACATCTTCAGCGCTTGATAGAAGGATTGTGGGTGCACAACGAAGAAAATCTGAAATTCTAAATTGGAATAATGGCTTCTTTTCATATGAAAAGTGTGAAGATTTGCCAGCTGGGGTCGCAGGTCCACCTCGTTGCGAGATCGTGACACCTGGGTCTATTATAGAAGGGCAACTTGATAGGACACTTGGAACAAACTTAAGACAGCTTGAGTTAGCAGATGAGATTGATGAAGTGGTTACTGCACTATTAGGGCAACTTATACAACAAGCTTTGGGTGGGCGTAATGGACTTAGAGGTGCAAGTGATAGTTCATACGGTAATCAAGCTCTTACGTCTCAACTAAGTGGTTCACAGGCTGGTACATCGTTGGAAAGTCTTAAAAGGCGTGCAGTTGTAGGTCTTGAACGGGACATAAGAAGTGAGACCGACTACAGAAACGTAAAACAAAGTACACTAAGCTCTGTTATAGCCGCTGAAAACTTACTATTTAGTTTGCAGGTTTGTTATGCAGGGAAACTTAGTGGTAGTTTAAGTGCTCCAAATAAAATAATTGCACAACAAAGAATAGACAATGCTACAAGTACAATCGCTACGCAGATTACTCCGATTAAAACATCACTTGAGAATGACATAACTCTGTCAGAACAAAGCATTACGAGCCTGGAAAATAAACGAAATGAAATAAACGACGCTACAAGTAGTGAGGAGGTTAGTCTGTTAGTAAACGAACTTGTATTAATGAGATTAAATGGAGAGCTTAATACTTCAGATATCTTTAATGCTCAACAACAACAAACAGCAGTAATAACACAAATGAGTTCTCTTAATACGACAACGAACACGCAGATTACAGAATGTCAGGCCTTTCCGCCACCACCAGCACCGACACCTCCATCAACTCCGTAAATGCGGAAAAGGTCTTTCCTCGCGTAACGAAGCGAAGAGAGGTGAGACCTTGAGGAGCAAGTAGAAATAAAAAATGAAAAAATCTTTCACCTTCAAAAAAATACTCCCAAGCGTACTGATAATAGCGGTATTCTCAATTAGTATGTTCAGCGCGTTGGGAGTAAGTACGGTGAATGCACAAGAAGAGACTTCGACTACAGAAAAAATTAAGTTAGTTACAGGTGTTCAAGGTTTAGAAACTATTGGTAGCGGTTTAGGTGTGGTAAATGACGCAGCATTTGGTGGAGCGAAAGCTATATATAATGTAGGAAAAGGTGCTGTAGGTATAATCAGTGCTGCAGAATGTCTTAGTGGGGACGGTCTAAGAGGTTGTTTTGCAGCAGTTGGAGAAATCACCCTTGAGATTTTTGGGTGGATACTAGGATTAACTGGGGTTGCTCTTAACAAGACGGTAGAAATCACTATTATTCAAATGGGTGCGAATTTAGATAAAGTTGACACAATAGATGCCGGGTGGAAAACTTTTAGAGATTTAGCTAATATTATAATAATTTTCTCTCTTTTGTATATTGGTATTGTCACAATATTAAATATAGAAAAATTTAATACTAAAAAATTACTTGCTAGTTTAATTACTGCGGCTATTCTTATAAACTTTAGTATGTTTTTTGCAAAAATTATAATTGATTCTAGTAATCTTCTTGCTACAAATTTTTATAAACAAATTCAAATTATCGGTACAAAAGGTGACAGGGATTATGGTGTAAGTGGACACTCAAATTGGGGAGGAATAAGCGATTCTTATATGCAGGCGTTTAGGTTTACTTCATTATATAAAATTAAGGATGGAAATCTCGATTTAGATAACCCTGCTATCAATATGGATGTACAAGGGGTTGATGTAGCAACAGGTAAGATTGTAAACAGACAAGCTGTAACAGAAATAGATACAAACGGGAAACCCGTTTTAAATAATAGGCAGATTATTTTCGTCAGCCTTCTTGGGTCAATAGTTTTCCTTATTACAGCTTTTTCATTTCTTGCTGTTACATTTCTGTTGATTGTTAGGTATGCAGTGTTAATTCTTTTAATAATGCTTTCACCTATCGCTCTTGCAGGTATGATATTACCTGCGATGCAGAAATATTCAAAAATGTGGTGGAGTAGCATTATTAGTTATGCATTTTTTGCTCCGGCATATCTATTACTTACCTTAATTATTATAAGGATGGTAAACAGTGAAGGATTCCAAACTGCAATAGGCTTTAGAGATATAAATACCAGTGTTGTATTAATAATAATAAACTTCAGTATTATTATAGTGTTGATAATTGCTTCAATTATACTCTCTAAACAGATGGGTATTTGGGGTTCAGATTTAACTATAAAAATGGGTAACTCTGCTCGCAAATGGGGGCAGGGTATCGTTGGGCGAACTGCAATTGGTCGTCCAGCTGGCTTAGTAAGACAAAAG
>JADHUX010000028.1 GCA_016784285.1 Parcubacteria group bacterium | reverse complement strand
CGTTCCATTCCTCCTCGAGGACAGACCTTTTCCCGCTCTACTCTGTTTCGATCCCCATGCTCCGCGCTGTGCCCGCTATAATCTTCGCTCCTTGTTCTGGGTCATTAGTGTTTAGGTCTGGAAGCTTCTTTGTAGCTATGTCTACTAGCTGCTCTTTTGTGGCTTTACCAACTTTACTTGTTAAGTTTTTACCTGAACCTTTCTTTATACCAAGCGCTTTAAGAAGAAGTCTTGATGCTGGAGGAGTCTTAAGTACAAAGTCAAAACTTCTGTCCTCGTATACTGAGATCACAACTGGAATCACGTCGCCCATCATATCTTTCGTAGCGTCATTAAACCTTGTTACAAACTCTCCAATATTAATACCAGCCTGCCCAAGTGCAGGACCTACAGGAGGAGCAGGGTTCGCTTTACCTGCTTCTATTTGAAGTTTTAATTTTTTTTCTGCTTTCTTTGCCATAATTTAATTATATTTTTTTAACTTGTAAAAAGTCTAATTCTACTGGTGTCTCTCGTCCGAACATTGATACAAGTACTTTGATCTTACCTCTATCATTATCAACCTCTGCTACCTTACCATCCATCTCTTTAAACGGTCCGTCTATTATAGTCACTGCGTCAGATACTGCAAGCTCTATCTTATGCTTCACGTCATCAGACTCCATCCTCTTTAGAAGTGAGTCTAGCTCACTTTTTGCTAGAGGTACTGGGTGTACACCAGAACCTACAAATCCTGTAACTCGTGGCGTGTTTCTAACCACATACCATGAGTCGTCGTCTACTATCATATCTACTAAAATATATCCTGGGTATATCTTTTCATCTTCTTCTACTCTTTTTCCTCCCTTGATCTTTATTTGCTTTTCTGTCGGTACGATAACTTCAAAGATTTTGTCTTCCATACCTAAAGACTCAATACGCTGACTTAGATTGCGCTTCACTGCGTTTTCATAACCTGAATATGTATGGATAGCATACCAATTTCTATTTTGTGCTGTGTCTTGTTTTGCCATAATAATTTATTATAGAACGAAGTTTTCTAGTAAATACGAAAAGCTAAAGTCAAAGAATCCTAACAGCGCTGCTGTAAACAACGAGATTATAATAACAAGAGCTGTAAACACTATAGCCTGCCTTCTTGTAGGCCAGCTTACGTGCTTTAGTTCTCCTTTTGTATCCTTGATATAATTGATTAATTTCATAATTTTGTATTAAAAATTCATTGCGGAAGGAGGTCATTCCTCATCTGCGTAGCAAGGGAGGTTTGACCTCGAGGAGCTATGAATTTCATTAAAAAACACCCCTCGGGTGTTATTTATATATTACTCATTTTAAGTAAATAGTCAACCCCCACACCTATATTTTCATTGCAAATATAGGTGTGGGGGTCAATAGGTAGTAAAAAAGCCATCATTTTGTAAAATGATGGCTTTTTATTTTTCTATTTCTGTTTTATACATGCGCTACAGACCCCATCCTTTTTCTTAACCTTTCTTCAGCTAATTCTGTGGTTATAAGTAAACTATCTTCAGTTATACTTGAAAAAATTTCACTAGCGACATCAAGCCTTTTACTTGCAACTCCATTAGTATATCTAATCAAATCTTTATACAACTCTAGATCTATTTCGATATTTACTTGATTGTCTCCATCCTTTCCGCGCAACATTGGCATAACATACCTCCTTTTTAAAAAGTAAGTACTAAGAAATTATGAACAATTTATTCTCTATTTAGTATACCACTATCTTATCTCGTAAGTAATACTTACATTTGAAGTAATCTTGTTCTCACCTACTGGGATCTCTGGAATTCCTCCTCCTACAGCATCAAGTGACGCCATCTCTGGAACCGCAAAAGTCTTAAATCTTGGGCTACTACCAAACTCTGAAAAGTTTACCACCCTTACAAGCTTCACATTTAGGTCTTTTGCAAGTTGTTTTGCTTTTACCTGTGCGTCTTCTATTGCTATTTTACGTGCACTCTCTTGCAGATCGTCTTCATCATCAATAGTAAAGTTAAGTCCACTTATGTTACTTGCTCCAAGCTCACCAATACCTGAAAGTACTGTACCAGCACTTCCTGTGTCACGAACCTTCACAGAAATACTCTGACTTACTTCAAAGCCTTTGAGCACTCTCTCTCCTGGTGGACAAAACCCTCCACTACACGCTTCTCTCTCAAACTCATAACGTGGGTAAACATTATAGTTTGTTGTTTTTATATCTGTTTCTTTTACATCACTCTTTTTAAGAAAATCTAAAATACTGTTTACTCTTTGTGCCGCAATGTCTTGTGCTTCGTCTACTGTGTCCTTCTCCTCAACTACAGAGAACGAAAACTCTGCAATATCTGCAACTGCAAATACCTCACCCTCTCCTGACACATTTATTGTATTTGTCGCAGAGACACCACCACCTATAAATCTATACTCTTTTATAGTGTTAAGTGTTTTAAATATAAGAAATAGTGCGAGTACTAAAAGCACTAGTACTAACATCTTCTTTACTCGACGACCTCCAAAACTACAACAATTATTATTATTTATTTCATTATGCATACTCAATTAATTAGAGCTAATATACTCATAATATATACCTCTCTATAATAAAAGGCAATTGTGCTATTATCTATATATGAATACTATAACTATATACGCATTCGGAAGTGTAATAATCGTAAGTCTTATATCTTTAGTAGGAGTGTTTGCTCTTGGTTTAAGACAGAGCTTACTTAAGAAGATAACGTTTTTTCTTGTAAGTCTTTCTGTAGGTGCACTCTTTGGTGACGCGATAATCCACCTCATTCCTGAAGCTTTTGCTGAAATAGGAAACACATCTACAGTATCTTTAGCTATTTTAGTTGGAATAATACTATTCTTCGTACTTGAGAAATTTATAAGATGGCACCATTCACACGGTCATGATTGTGAGACAGATGAATGTAATGATAAACAAAAAAACGAAATTCACCCGATGGGACCACTCATACTTACGTCAGATGCGCTACACAATATGATAGACGGAATAATACTTGGTGTAAGTTATATGATAAGTATTGAAGTTGGTATCGCTACGACTATTGCTATAGTCCTCCACGAGATACCCCAAGAGATCGGGCACTTTGCAGTACTACTTCACTCTGGATATAGCAAAACAAAAGCGATTTTATTTAACTTCTTTTCATCACTCTCTGCAATACTTGGTACTGCCCTAGTTTTCATATTTGGGCAAACGATTGAAACACATATCCCGCTACTTATAGCTTTTGCAGCTGGGGGGTTCTTATATATTGCAGGTTCCGACCTAGTACCAGAACTCCACAAAACTTCTGACAAAAAAGATTCATTTCTACAATTCATCGCTATCATTATTGGTATAGCAATAATGTTTGCACTTTTAGGATTTGAGATATAAAAAGAAACTATTTTTAAAACTAGTTTCTTTTTGATTGTTTAAAATTTATATGTTTTGTCACTTTTTCTACCCACAAAGATGAGGTTCATAGACCCATCATTATTTTCAAACACAACTCTCATATCTCCAACCCTAACACGAAAGATATTTTGATAACCGCTTAATTTCTTTACATCTAAATCTTTAATCTTACCATCTAGTACACTCTTTATAACCGTCCTGAGTTTTAAACGTTCTTGTTTGGATAATCTTTTGAGAAATTTGCTAACCTTATCCATCTATTTTCTTAAGAGCTTTTAATATATCTTTGGCTGGTACGCCATGTTTATCGATCTCTCGAAAATCTACGACCGTTTCCCACACACCCTCATCTCCCCACTCATCAACAGGTGATATTTTAAATACTGGTTTTGATCTTTTAATCACAGTAAAAGTACGCCCTTTGTTTACTTGTGAAATATATTTCTCTGTATTTTCTCTAAGCTCTTTCAAGCCGATTATTGATTGTTTCATATTAATTAAAGTTTATCTAAAGATTAACTTCCTGTCAAGCAATCCAAGAGCGACCCTTGGATTTTTTATTTATATTTTATCTTACTAAATTAAGCTCCAAAACCAAACCCGTTGTAAATCATATACGCACCCAAGATTATATAAATAATCCCAAATATTTTATATAGCTTCATATTGTTCATCTCCCTTACCCACGATATCCATATATTATGTGGGAGTAAGAAATAAGTTGCACCTTTTAATAAGATAAGCCACCCTACTACTGTTGCGATAATAGTAGGTGCACCACCTGTCCATACGTTGTGGCTTAACACAACTATCAGACCCATGATAAGAGTCAGGATCCCAGCAAGATATGCTATAGCTATATGCTCATGCTCCATAAGGTGTTTTACCACGTGTTGCCACTCCTTTGTCTTAACAAGAGCAGAAATACCGACTACTAAGAAATAGATACCGATAATCTGCACAAGAAATATTGATAAATCCATATTATTAAAAATTAGTTATTAATACTTATATTTTATAATGTTTGTATTTCTAAATCTACTTCTCTATCCACTTCTACTGCTTCAAACTTTACACGTCCTAAGAGCTGGTTGCGTTTTGTTACTACGTCTACACGCCACTGGCCCTCTGGTACATTGGATTTCAGAGTATACCCGCGGTACCCTCCGTCACGCCCACCTGAAATATTAAACCCTACTCTATTACTCTCTATCCACTCATCTGCATTTGCATCATAATACTGCCATTTATGATAGATCTCTGTATTAAGTTTTGTCGGTGCAAATACGGAACTGAAAACATACACTGGCTCACCTGATAAAACATAAATAGTATTATTTGGTATTAAAAAGTCATACCACTTTTCTACTTCACTTATTGCAAGATAATTATTGTCTGCTGTTCGTTCTATAAAATAATGCGCACTTGCTTCCTTCAAAGATAGAGGTATCGGAGGAATAATATTTGTAAAATAAAAAACGTTAATCAAAATAAATATACCTGTAATACTCCAAGTAAGTGCGTTTTTACTTTTCTTTATACGAGTTGGTATAAAAAACTTCAAAAAACGAACTATTAATATCATTAAAGCTAGACTTATAACTCCACTTAATACAAACATACCCGCATTTATAGACCCTGTAACAACAGGTACATAAAAAATCAAAAAAGAAAAGAGTGCCACAAAAAATATACTCATCCTAAAAGTAAATCTTGTGTATTTCTTTTTAAAGAACTCATTACCTATCAAAAGGATTACTAACATAAGAATAAACGGCCAGCTTGTGATAAGGGATGCGCTTCTTGTATAAAAAATAACAAAACCAGAAAACAGACCTCCAAACGCAAACTGCATAGCAAGTGGTGATATAAATCTAACTCTTTCAAAGAATGCATTTTTTAATATTCCCTCTTCATAAAAGTTGATAAACACAATAGCTAACAATGCAATTATCAAATATGTAAAAAGTACAATATTATCAAACTGCAGATCAATCCTTGTGAGAGTAAAGTTGTCTATCACAAAACCAAACAAAAGTGCCCCACCAGAAATATAGCGCTCATTACGCTTAAAAAATTCTTTATATTTTTGAAAAAGAGACTTCATTTTGGGTCCTTTATTGGTTAGTATTAGAACCAATCTTATCAGTAACTACTGCTGAAAGTCTAGGCTCCCAAGGAGTCTTTCTTGGCATTACCAAACAAAAGATTGTGCTTATAGCGATTATGAAAAGCGATGACCCAACAATCCAAACAGAACTCTCTATTAAGTTACCGTAAACAAACAACGGTAACCCTACAACCAATGCAACAAGAACTCCCCAAAAGACCCCTCTCTCATCTAGCTTACTCCAATACAAACTTAATATCGTTGGAACCATAACAGTTGCAGTAACAGTGTTAAATATCCACCAAAGATGGAATAACCCAAATTGAGGAATGAAATTTATAGCTAAAGCAACAAGTAGTCCTAGTATAGCTACACCAATCATTGCCTTTCGTGCAGATTTAATCGATTCACTGTCTATTTTTGGTTTAATTACATCTGTAACCCAAAGTGAACTAGCAGCAGAGAGTCCTGAATCCAAAGTAGAACTAAGTCCTGAAAGAAGCATCACAACAAACAGAAATACTGCACCGGCTGGCAAAAGAGTTGTAACTGTTTGAACCCCAATCATTGACACATCAACCCCTTCGGCAAGAGTAATACCAAGAGATGGATTTGCCGCCAAAAAGCCGAGTATAGAAAGTGCTATTGGTACAATAGCGAAAAGTAATGCCCCGAAAACAAAAGCTTTTACAAGCTGATTCTTTTTTATAGCAAATGCTCGTTGCCAATACTGCTGATCTGAAATAGCAGCAGAAAGAAGTCCAATTGATGTAACTATACCAAGAGAAAATGCTATCCCCGGATCAAAAATATTTCTAAT
>JADHUX010000027.1 GCA_016784285.1 Parcubacteria group bacterium | reverse complement strand
AATACCTTTACAGATATTTTTTCTTTTTTCCAATAATATATCCAAATCACTATGGATGTGGCAAATATTATTGAAAGACTGGTTGTTGTCCCTATTATGATTAGGTCACGAAATACTATTCCATACCATAACCAGAATAAGAAACTCGTTAAAGATGTCACAAGGAGTTTCATAGAGACAACTCCATGGCTTTTCTCTTTAACCATTTCCCATGGTAAAAATATTGCCACTATTGCCGAGGCAATATTAAACACTAAAAACATCAGAGGTATTTGTTGTATAAACATCATACAAACAAATACCATGCACATTAAGATATTTAAAATAACTTCTTTCATTTTAAATCCCTTAAAACGATACAACCCTAACATAATAGGAACACATAAGGCTGTTCTCAGTACCCCTTGGGTTATACAAGCAACACTTAACTTTTCTACACCGTAAAATACAAATGAAAGGTATAAAAAACTTAGTACACTTATTAACACAACGGATACTGATTTTCCTGACCTATTAGCCCATATTTTTTTAGCTTGACCATATAGCCCCCAAGTTCCAAACAGAACAACAGAGAGGGTCGCTAAGAAAACATAAGTCTGATTATTCCAACCAAAGTTTAAAAGTTCCATTAGAACCCTCCTTTCAATAATTTTTCAATAATACTAATTCGTTAATAGAGTAGCATATATTAGTGTTATTGTCAAGGATGGGGTAATATCCGCAGTTAATTGATTGGCCTAGTACTCTCAAATACTTGTCGTGAAGTTAACTATTTTAATCCAATTAACTTTCTTAGTTTTGAAGAAAGCTCTTCTTCATTTATGAAAAACCCATAAAAACACTCACCTTTAATAAGTCTTCTTATTATTTCTGGAATATTATCAAGTGATAAGGATCGTATCATCTTTTCTAAATCTTCTTCCATGGAAAGTCTCAGTGAAAAAACTTCAATGCTTAAATTATCAGTGAGATATCGTGAAATTGGAGTTGTATCTGCTCTTTTTTCTAACTCAATGAGCATATTTAATTTTTCGTCAAAATTATTTGAGGTACTCATTTTTCTGACACGAACAATTATCTTTCTTCTCTCTTCTTCCATTTGATGCTTTAAATAATGCTCACGACGACATAAATCAAAACCTGTGTCTTCTAACATTTTACTCAATTTACGCCATCTTTCTGCCAGATCCTTAATTTTTATAACATCTTTTATTATTTTTTGTCTTTCTTCGTTAATTTTTTCTGATAAAAGATCATCTGTATGATTATCGTAATATCGCATACATCTAAGAATATGCCACCTTTTTAGTAAGTCTTTTTTTTTAAGTTCTTTTAATACCTTAGGAAGTATCTTCAATCTTTCCTCTTGTAGATATTCTTTTGGATAAAGTTTGGATATTCTTGTCAAATCAGTCCATTTCTCTTGGTAAGTCTTTTTCTTTGTTTTAACAATATCTTCCACATAACACTCATCTTCTCTTTTAAGATAATTTAGTACAGATTTTTTTGATATTTTCATATGACACCTCTTTTCATATTGAAAGTTTAAAAAATTAAAATAATACCACTGACAAATTTTTTCAAAGAACAAATCCTCCAACTTAAGAAACGAAAAATACGTCCATTTGGACGTATCAAGTAGCAGAGTAGATTAAGTATCTATCTAGACTTCGCACCACACTTTTTAGTAGGTTGCGGATGAGCTTTGGGCTAGTCCCTTAACATCTCATACTCTTGATACGCTTCTATTTAATTGTATTTATATACTATCAGATAATGTTGTATGTGTCAATATAAAAAACAAACAACCCAGTTGACTGGGTTGTTTGTTTTTTGTTTATTTATAATGAATTATTCTGTTTTTGGCTCTTCTGTTGGTGGTGTATCTTCGCCTTCTTCTCCGCCAGCTGGCGGATGCTTTTCTTCAAACTCTGCATCGCGGACATTTCCTCCGCCAGCTGGCGGATTACCTCCCTGTTCTGCACCTGCTTGAGGTTCTTGTGGAGCAGCTTTCGCCATCGCTTCGCCTATCTTTTGCATCTCTGCTGATAGCTCTTCTGAAGCTTTTTTGATAGCTTCCATATCGTCTCCATCTTTTTGCTTTTTAAGTTCGTCTATTTTAGCTTGTACAGAAGTTTTTATAGCATCGTCAACTTTACCTTCTGCGTCTTTCAGTGCTTTTTCTGCTGTGTACACAAGTTGCTCTGAAACATTTCTTACTTCTACTGCTTCTTTTTTCTTTGCATCATCTGCTTCATGTACTTCTGCGTCTTTTTTCATCTTCTCTACTTCTTCTTCTGAGAGTCCTGAGCTTGCTTCTATCTTTATAGACTGCTCCTTACCACTTGCTTTGTCTTTTGCTTTTACATTTAAAATTCCATTCGCATCTACATCAAACGACACCTCTACTTGTGGTACACCTCTTGGTGCTGGTGGCACTCCGTCTAGTATAAACCTACCTAGAGATTTATTATCAGACGCCATTGAGCGTTCACCCTGAACTACATGAATCTCTACAGATGTCTGGTTATCAGCTGCGGTAGAGAATGTCTGTGACTTAGATGTAGGGATAGTAGAGTTCTTTTCTATAAGCTTTGTGGCAACACTTCCAAGTGTTTCTATACCCAAAGAAAGAGGGATAACATCAAGAAGTAGTATGTCTTTCACATCTCCTTGCATAATACCTCCCTGTATTGCAGCGCCAAGTGCCACCACCTCGTCAGGGTTAATGGTTTTATTTGGTTCTTTACCGAACACTTCTTTTACAGCATCAGAGATCGCAGGCATACGAGTCTGTCCACCTACTAGTATTATCTCATTTATGTCTGTAGTAGAAAATGGTGAAGCTTCTATAGCTCGTTTAGTGATCTCAATTGAGCGATCTATAAACTCTTGCGCAAGCTCTACAAGGGTAGCTCTTGTCATCTTGAGTAGTAAGTGCTTTGGCCCTGAAGCGTCAGAAGTTATGAACGGTATGTTGATCTCTGTTTCAGTAGTTGAAGAAAGTTCGTGCTTTGCCTTCTCTGCTGCTTCGTCAAGTCTCTGGATAGCAAGAGGATCTGTAGACACATCTATACCGCTTTCTTTCTTAAACTCATCTGCAATCCACTTTATGATCTTCTGATCTATGTCGCGTCCTCCCATGTGTGAGTCACCGTCTGTTGATTTTACTTCTATTACATCGTCCCCAACTTCTAGCACTGACACGTCAAATGTACCACCACCAAAGTCAAAGACCACTATCTTTTCGTCTTTCTTTTTTGCAAATCCATATGCTAGAGCTGCAGCTGTAGGTTCGTTTATAATACGCTTTACATCAAGCCCTGCGATCTTACCAGCATCTTTTGTAGCTTTTCTCTGTGAATCATTAAAATACGCAGGTACAGTGATCACCGCTTCGGTTATCTTCTCTCCTAACCTTGCCTCTGCGTCGTTCTTCATCTTCTGTAGTATCATCGCTGACACTTCTTCTGGTCGGTATTCTTTGTCCCCTAGTTTTACAAGTACTCCTCCGTCACTTCCTTTTGCAATATCAAAAGGAGAAGTCTTCTCGTCTTTTTGGATCTCAGAATCATCAAACATATGACCAACATACCTTTTTATACCAAAGATAGTGTTTTTAGGGTTTGTTACAGCTTGTCGTTTTGCAAGTAGCCCTGCAAGCCGTTCACCGGTTTTTGAGATAGCAACAATAGACGGTGTTGTCCTTACACCTTCTGCATTCTCTATTATATTTGGTTCACCTCCTTCAACGACAGCCATCGCTGAGTTTGTAGTACCAAGATCTATTCCTAAAATTTTTGACATAATATTTTTTATTAAACTTTTAAATCGCTCCTCGAGGTCAAACCTCCCTTGCTACGCAGATGAGGAATGACCTCCTCCCGCGATTTCCCCGACTTTTACCTTTGCTGGCCTTATGATCTTCCCGCTCAATTCATAACCTTTCTGCATTACCTCTATTACCTTATGGTCATCAGCGCTTTTAGTTATAACTACAGTTTCTACAGAATCGTGACGTGCTGGCTCAAACTCTTCTCCGATCGGGTTAAACTGTTCTAAACCATGCTCTTCTAAAGTCTTAAGTAATTGTGAATGTATATGCTCTATTCCAACCCTCCAATTCTTATCGACACTTTCCCATACTTCCTTATTTGCAAATGCCATATCAAAGTTATCTATTGAAGTAAGAAGATCCTGTATAAGTCCCTCCTTTGCAAACGCTACAAGTCCTCCTCTTAGCTCTTCTTCTTTTTTTCTTGCATTTACAAAGTCAGCTTTTGATCTTTGCCAGCCATCTAAGTATTCCTGCTTTTCCTCTACACAAACCTTTAGCTTATCTCTCAACTTCTTTACAGTCTCGGCATTGCTCTCTTCCAGATCTTCAAAAACTATATCTTCTTCAGATTCTTTGTTTTTGTTGATTTTTTTCTTCATAAAATCTTTAGTTTAGATCAAGGGTAGCCCTTGATCTACATATCATATCAAGGGCTACCCTTGATAGTTGTTTATCTCTTACTCCACTGTGAAGCTTTTCGTGCCTTTTTTAGTCCTGGTTTCTTTCTTTCTTTTACTCTTGCGTCTCGTTTAAGCAAACCTTCTTTCTTTAGAGCTCCACGGAGTTCTGGGTCAAACTTCTCTAGAGCACGAGCTATACCAAGCGCTACTGCATCAGCTTGTGCAGAGATACCACCACCTTTTACAAGTACTGTTACTTTAAACTTATCGGAAATATCTACAGATTCAAATACTTCTCTTATGCCTTTTCTTAATTCATTTACGGGGAAATAGTCTTCAAACTCTCTGTCATTTATCTCAAAAGAATATTTACTTGCAGAGAAAATCCGTACACGAGCGATGGCGTTCTTTCTTCTTCCTACTGACTCTATATAGTGAGTAGCTGATATTTTTTGTTTTTCGGCTGTTGTCATATTATTCTTCTATTATTAATTTCTTCATTCTTATTGGCCTAAGCTTATTGTTTGGGAGCATTCCGTATACTGCTTTTTTAAAAATCTCCTTATACCCTTTCTTATCGATTATCTTACCCATCTTCTCTTCTCTTAATCCTCCTGGGTAACCAGTATAATGTTTATATATTTTTGTAGATTTTTTAGTATCTGTTATTTGCATTTTAGATGCATTTACAACCTTCACTTCTACGTCAGGAGCTACGTTGCGTGCAAACGAAGTGTCGTTCTTACCCATTAGAAATGCCGCCGCTTTGGTAGCGATTCGTCCTAACTTTTCTCCTTCTGCATTTATTTCTAATGTTTTCATATTATTTTACAAACTCTATTATAGCTTCTCTTGCTGCGTCTCCTACTCGTGTTCCCGCTTTGGTTATACGTGTATAACCACCCTTTCTGTCTTTATACTTTGGAGATAGTGTATCAAATAATTTAGTAGTTGCAACTGCACTTCCACCAAGTCTGCTTGATATAATCCTTCGTGCAGACAAAGACCCGTCTTTACCTTTTGTTATAAGTTTTTCTATAAATGGTCGTAGTGCTTTCGCTTTAGCTTCTGTTGTTTTTATTCTGTCATGTAATATCAAAGACCTAGCAAGAGAACGCATAAGCGCTGTTCTTTGCTTTCTTACTCTTCCAAACTTTTTGTTTTTATTGTGATGTCTCATGATTTAGCTTTTAGTTTTTAGCTTCGTTAGCTTCATTAGCTTATTAAAACATTGTCGTCCTAATGAAGCTAGTGAAGCTGTAAGCTATTTTAATATTATTCCGTAGTTACCAAGCATTCTTTTGATCTCTTGTACACCTTTCTTACCAAGCCCTTCGATCTCTAAGATATCTTCTTCTTTCTTGCGAGCCAAACCACCAACTGTTCGTATGTTTGCAGCTGTTAGTGCGTTTATGTTTCTTGCTGAAAGATTAAGTGACTCAATCCTTGTCTTTAGGAACTCTGTATCTACTTCTTCCCCTTTTACTTCACCTTCTTCAGCTTCTTCTGTAGCTTCTTCTTTAGTCTCTACTACCACCTCTTCTTCTTTGAAACCGATAACCGCTTTAAGTTGGTTTATCATTATCTCTATTGATTTCTCAAGTGCAACGTGCGCTGTGATAGTACCATCTGTCTCTATGATTATTCGTAGTCTGTTGAAGTCTGTTCTCTCTCCTACACGCATGTTTTCTACTTCGTAGTTCACTCTTCTTATAGGAGTAAATATAGCATCAAGTGAGATCACACCGATATCTACCTTATCTTTCTGAAGTACGTCTTTAGATACATACCCCATACCACGCTCAACTGTCATCTCTATTGATAGATTCGCCTTCTTGTCTGTGATCTCTGCTATGTGCTGATCTGGATTTAATATACTTACTTGTGAAGGTGCCTTTATGTCTTTTGCTGTTACTACACCTTCCCCTTTTACTTCTAGTGAGATAGTTTGTGGCTCGTCAGTAAGCATCTGTATTCTCACTCTTTTTAAGTTAAGGATAATGTTTACAACATCTTCTTTTAGACCATCCATTGTTGAAAATTCATGAGATACTCCATCAATCTTTACAGAAGTTATAGCTGCTCCAGGAAGAGACGATAGGATAATCCTTCTTAGAGAATT
>JADHUX010000026.1 GCA_016784285.1 Parcubacteria group bacterium | reverse complement strand
ATACATCTTAATCCTGTTAAATTAATAGATAAAGATTGGAAAGAAAAGGGCTACCCTTTTCTTAATACAAGGTCAGTTGAGGATTTTATTAAAAATTACAAATACTCAAGTTATTATGATTATTTTATAAATAATCGACCTGAAAGTTCAATTCTTAACAAAGATACTTTTTCAGAAAACTTATCTGAATTAAATGATTTTAAAGATATAGTGAAAGAATTCCACTCTCCCCAAGAACTGTCCTTGGTATAAGATTCTAAAAAACCATATCAAGGGTAGCCCTTGATATGGTTGAGTAATAGAAAAAACTTTCGTATACGTTATATAAAATAGCTTTTTATATGTATGAGAAAGAATCAGTAGTTTAAACCGTTACAGTATTTATGAATTCTCCATTTATATTTTTCGTCTTTTTGATTAAGATTAACCTCAAAGAAGCACGTGAATCACTTAAATCGTGTTCCTTCTCAGATATCTTTTTTGCCATTTCCTCCGCTTTTTTCTTGTAAGATTTTGTTCTTACTATAACAATCCCGGAAGGCTCTGGAATTCTTCCTTTAAAATTAAAAATAACTTTATATATGTGATAATACATTTCAAACTCCTTTCTAAAAATATGTTAGAATAAGATTATGTTAGTTATATTTCTACATACAAAGTAACATGAATAATAAAGAAAGTCAAGATTTTGATGGAACTTCAGAATACACCGTAAAAACACAAGTATTTGAAGGGCCACTTGAGCTTTTGCTTAATCTTATTGAAAAGAGAAAGCTATTTATAAGTGACATATCTCTCGCTTCTGTCGCTGACGACTACATTGAGCATGTAAACAAGCAGGAAGATTTCCCTATGGCAAGCACTGCTGACTTTATCTTGGTCGCATCAACTCTTGTACTTATTAAATCAAAGTCACTTTTGCCGACTTTAGATCTTTCTTCTGAGGAGCAAGAAAGCATTGATGACTTAGAGAAAAGGTTAAAGCTTCACCAGAAGATGAAAGAACTATCAATGCATGTTATAAAGCAGTTTGGTAAGAATGTTATGTATCCAAAAACCTTCTCAAAAGACATTACACCAGTATTCTCACCAGACGAAGATTTGTCTACTGTTAAGATAAAAGAAGGGATAATGTCAGTACTTCATAATTTGCCGAAGAAAGTCGCTACAATACCTAAAAAAGTAGTAGAAAAGGTTATCTCACTTGAGGAAGTGATGGAAAACTTAGCCACTAGGATTACCAAAGGACTTAGAATGAGTTTTAAAGAATTTTCAGGGATAGGGAAGGAGGAGAAAGTAAATGTCATAGTAAGCTTCCTTGCAATGCTTGAGCTCGTAAAGCAGGGTGCAATATCAGTAACTCAAGATGAAAGATTTTCTGACATTACTATAGAGTCTGATAATGTAGGTGTGCCGAGTTACGATTAATTTGTATAATACTAATTATGGATTTAGATTCAAAAATTGAAGCTTTGCTTTTTTATAAAGGGGAAACTATGAAGGTTAAAGAACTGGTTAAGCTTTTAGGTGCCGATAAAGACAGTATAGAAAACGCACTTAGTACTTTAAAAGAAAAACTTTTAGGAAGAGGTATTACATTTATACGAAAAGAAGACGAGATACAGCTTACGACAACGCCAGAAATGTCATATATAATAGAGCAAATCCGAAAGGACGAACTTACAAAAGATTTAGGAAAAGCAGGCGCAGAAACGCTAGCTATAGTATTATATAAAGGACCGATAACACGTGCTGAGATAGATTATATTCGTGGAGTAAATTCCACCTTTATATTAAGAAATTTGCTCATCCGTGGTTTGGTAGAAAAAGTCTCAAATCCGAAGGATCAAAGAAGTTTTTTGTATAAATATACAACAGAGCTTCTAGCATTTCTTGGGATAAGTAGTATTGAAGACTTGCCTGAATTTGATACAGTACAAAGTGAGCTTGAGAAATTTACCCAAGAAGAAAATAATTCGCCAGCTGGCGAGGAATAAAATTAAATTAATTATAATGTTATTTAACTTACATAATTTATATGCAAAACTCATCGTCTTTTTAGGCGCAGTTTTTCTAATAACATTAATCCTTGTAGGAGCGGGGGGTGATAAACAAGTACATGTAGCAATAGTAGAAGATGAAGTAGTAAATTATGTAAATGCATTTGAAGATATCTCTCTAGAGGCAAAAGCTGCTTTTGTGTGGGATGTAAATAAAAGAGAAGCACTATATACCTTTAATGAAGATACTCAGCTTCCACTCGCATCTCTTACAAAGTTAATGACGGCAATAACAGCTGACAGTATATTGCCAGAAGCATCAGTCATAACTATAGATAATAATTCTCTAAAAAAAGAAGGTGACAGTGGTTTGTTTGAAAACGAAAGATGGAGCTTTAAAGATCTTATTAAGTTTACACTTATGGTGTCTTCAAATGATGGAGCTAGTGCTATAGCGAGTGTCGCAGGACTTCTAAAAAGTGATTTCCCAATAGAGGGTCAAGAAAGTGAGAAAACTTTTGTTAATAAGATGAATGAAAAAGCTAGAGAAGTAGGGCTTACTCAAACGTATTTTATAAATCCAACAGGCCTTGATACAAATGAAGTAATAGGTGGTGCATATGGTTCAGCAAAAGATGTGACAAAACTCCTTGAATATGCAGTAACTAATAATTCTGAGATAATTGATGCAACAAGATACAGTAGACTTAATTTCTCATCATTAAATAATATTGAACATACAGCTACAAATACAAATTCTTACATAGATAGATTGCCAGGGCTTATAGCGTCTAAGACAGGTTTTACAGATCTAGCTGGAGGCAACTTGGTGGTCGCATTTGATGCAGGCATGAGCCGTCCTATAGTGATATCAGTACTTGGGTCAACACAAGAAGGTAGGTTTGAAGATGTTGAAAAATTAGTAAAAGCTAGTTTAAGTTCGCTTGATTAAATATGATTATAGATATTGTAAAAATATTTACCGCCTCCTCAGCTTCATTTATTGTAGGTATGCTTATTACTCCCATAGTAACTCACTATTTATACAAACATAAAGCATGGAAGAAGAAATCTGGCAAAATTACAACAGATGGTAGAGAGGCAAAAATATTTAATGAATTACATAAAAATAAGGAGGTTGGTACACCACGTATGGGTGGGATAGTAGTATGGGCCAGTGCGTTTATTACCATTGTTGCTATATGGCTTGTGTCAAAAGTATTTCCAACTGATATAACTACAAAACTTGATTTTTTAAGTAGGGACCAAACATGGATACCGCTCTTTACACTTATAGCAGGCTCACTCGTAGGGATGATAGATGACATAATGGAAGTAAGAGGTAATAGTAAGCGTAAGGCAGGAGGACTTTCTTCAAAGAAAAGATTATTTGTAGTAGGTCTTATCTCTCTGTTTGTTGCTTGGTGGTTTTTTGCGAAGCTTGGAGTTTCATCAATAGGATTTCCTTTCTTAGAAGATATAAACATCGGTCTTTTGTTTATTCCATTTTTTGTATTTGTGGCTCTTGCTGTGTATGCAGGAGGTGTAATAGACGGATTAGACGGACTCTCTGGTGGAGTGTTTGCTTCTATGTTTACAGCCTACGCTGGTATAGCGTTTTATCAACAACAGATTAACTTAGCTGCGTTTTGTGCACTTCTTGTCGGAGGCATCCTTGCATTCTTATGGTTTAATATTCCACCAGCTAGATTTTATATGTCGGAGACCGGCATGATGGGTCTTACTATTACACTTACTGTGGTTGCATTTATGACTGATTCTCTAGGAGGTGGGCATGGTATAGCTGTGTTACCAATAATCGCACTTCCGCTTGTTGTTACAGTACTCTCTAGTACTATACAGCTTGCATCAAAGAAATTTAGAAATGGCAAACAAGTTTTTAAAGTTGCACCACTTCATCATAATTTTGAAGCTATTGGTTGGCCAGCCACAAAAGTTACAATGCGATATTGGATTATAAGTGTTGTTGTTGCGATTATTGGTGTTTCAATTGCACTTATTGGATAAAGTATCGCGGAAAAAGATTATTTTGTTAATACGCCGAGTGTTGCACCTATACTTAGCTATAAATGTTAATTTTTTATATATTATAAATGGAAACACTCGGTGTTGAACAAATAATCTTGAGGAGTGATTCTATCCACATAGAATGAAGTTTTATTTCAAAAAATTAGATATAATATATATAAATGCAAAAAACTCTAACAAAAATTTTAATACTCGGTATTATATTAACCACAGCCCTCGGCGTGAATTACTTATTCGCCGCATGGACTGGACCAACTCAAGCACCAACAGGTGGTAATACTTCTACACCAGTGCATATAGGTACTACAGATCAAGTTAAAGACGGTGGTTTGTCGCTCGATGGTCTTTCAGTATTTGGCGGTGGGTATTTTCAAGGGAGTGTGGGAGTGGGGGTGGTGACTCCGAAACAAAAATTAGATGTAGATGGTGGTATAGAAATAGGAAATACAACAACTGAGACAGCGGGTGCTATCCGCTGGACCGGTACTGACTTCGAGGGTTATAACGGAAGTAGTTGGGTATCTTTGGTAAGTGGCGAAGCGGTGGTAACAGTAGATCCAGCTTATACAGATTGTCTTAACAGTGGAGGTAGTTGGATAGATTCTCAGAGTACATGTTATTTCAATGGTTCAAGTTGCCCAAGTGGATGGAGTACAAGTTCAAATTATTCAAGTACACAAGTTACAAGCTGTAGTTCTTGTGCGGGAGGCTGTACTACAGGATCACATTATAGGACAAATACAGCTCCTGAAATATGTGGGTATACAAATGGAGGAATGCAACAAGAAAATAATTATAATGATGGGGGGGATTATATTGGTGTAATACAGGTTTGCCATGTTTCTGGTGGAGGGACATGTACGGCTACAAAGATTGAAATCGGCTGTACTAAAAATTAATTTAATCTTTAAAATAATAAAAAATCCGCTATTAAGTGGATTTTTTTGATATAATAATTTAATGCTCAAAAAGATTGACCGGCCATTTTTAATAACAGTCATTATCCTAGTTGTAGCAGGGTTTTTTATTTTTACGTCTGCATCACTCGGGCTTTTAGCTAGGGAGGGTGCTAGGTTTTCTTCTGTTGCATTTAGTCAGTTTTTCTTAGGGATCTTCTTGGGCGCTATAGCACTTCTAGTAACGACAAAGATTAAATATACATTTTGGAGGAAGTATGCTTTTTATATATTTATAGCTTCTGCTGTAGCTACACTACTCGTGTTTGTCCCGGGGCTTGGAGTATCACTAGGTGGTGCACAGCGTTGGCTTGATTTTGGTTTTGTGACTTTCCAACCAGCAGAGATGCTCAAGATCGGTTTTGTAATATATTTTGCAGCATGGCTTACTAATGCAAAAGACAAACTTCATACTATAGGTCATGGGATAATTCCATTTATTATATTACTTTCTATTACTGGAGCTATACTTTTGGCACAGCCTGACACTGGAACATTCCTTGTAATCTTAACTACAGGTATTGCTATGTTCATCGCAGCGGGTGCTCGTTGGCGGGACATATTTGCGCTCGGTGGTATCGCTGGAGTGTCACTGACAGCTCTTGCATATATACAACCATATGTAAAAGATAGGATAATTACTTTTATAAACCCAGCAAGTGATGCTCTTGGTTCTGGTTGGCAGATCAAGCAGTCTCTCATTGCTATAGGGTCTGGAGAGATCTTCGGGAGAGGTTTTGGGCAGAGTGTACAGAAGTTTCAATATTTACCAGAACCAGTAGGGGACTCGATATTTGCAGTAGCTGCAGAGGAATTTGGTTTTATTGGAAGTGCATTAATAATCACTTTATTTTTATTCCTTGCTTTTAGAGGGTTGAAGATTGCAACTAATGCACCTGACAACTTCAGTGGACTAGTCGTAGTCGGAATTGTTATACTGATAGTGTCACAGTCGTTTATAAACATAGGAGCGATGCTTGGAGTAATGCCTTTGACCGGACTTCCGCTTTTATTTATAAGTCATGGAGGGTCGGCATTACTCTTTGCATTAGCTGAGATTGGGATAGTATTAAACATATCAAAATTTAAAAAAATATAATTAACGCTCCTCAAGGTCTCACCTCCCGTGAAGAAGATCCGAAACTCCTTCTTCACCGCGATGAGGAAAGACCTTTTCCCGCGTTAAAAAAACATTATGAAAATCGTATTTACAGGTGGAGGCACAGGAGGACACTTTTATCCTATTATTGCTGTTGCTGAAGAAATAAATAATATAGCAAAAGAACAAAAGCTACTTAAACCAAAGCTTTATTATATTGCGCCTGAAAAGTATGATGCACGAGCACTCTATGAAAACCATATAATATTTAAAAAAAGTCCAGCAGGGAAGGTACGTAGATATTTTTCTGTTTGGAATTTTATAGATAAATTTAAGACAGGCGTTGGGGTAATAAAAGCCACTCTTCAGCTTTTTACTATTTATCCTGATGTTGTGTTTAGTAAGGGTGGGTATGCAAGCTTCCCGACAGTGTTTGCTGCAAAGATACTTCGTATACCTGTTATCATCCATGAGTCTGATGCAGTACCAGGTAGGGTGAACAAGTGGGCAGGGAAGTTTGCTATTAAAATAGCAGTATCGTATCCAGAAGCTACTTCTTATTTTGAAAAGGAAAAGGTAGCTTTCACTGGTAATCCAGTAAGAAAGGAGTTGTTTACTTTAGCGGACGAAGGAGCTCATGAATATTTAAAACTTGAGAAAGAACTTCCTACTATCTTAGTACTTGGTGGTTCACAAGGTGCAAAGAAGATAAATGACACTCTTATGGAAACATTACCAAAGCTTGTAGGAAAATATCAGATTATTCATCAGACAGGGAAAAAGAATTTTGAAGAGATAAAAGGAACTGCAAGAATCATATTAGAAGGTACTGAGTACGGACATAGATATAAACCTTTTGCTTTTCTAA